>JBEEMU010000529.1:0-2979 GCA_041192485.1 Bacteroidota bacterium
TTATTTTTATAAATTATTGAAAATCAATTTATTATTTTTTACAAAAATATTTTTTTTCTTAATAAAAACATTTATCAATGTCACAATAAAAGTAATTTAATTTAAAAAATAAGTTAAAATATTAGGTTAAAAATAATGAATTAGCGTACCTTTGTGACAGGATAAATAATAAATGCATAACGAAGGTAATGCCTCGTGTTTTCCAAGCTACTCCGAATAGGATTTAGATTGCGTTTACCGAGTAGTTCCTTTCTCTGAGTCATTCACATGGGGGTGTGAATGGCTCTTTTTATTTTTAAAAAAATAAAAGGCAATTCAAAATTGCATTTTATTGCCGTGAACGTGCTACGCACACAAGTAAAACTAACCAAGTTATCTTTTACCCATTCCTTAGGCACTAAAAAAAACACCACTGCCCTTACCAATTATTTCGATTCGGAGAGCAAGTAGTGTTGATAAAAAAAGAATTATCTCGCTATGGTAAACTTCGCCGTTTGCACCGTCCCCGCAGCTCTAAAAATACGCACTACATACACGCCTTGCGGCAAATCGCGGACGCTCCACTTATTCGCCCCAGCTACCAGCGTCGTTTGCAAAATGCTTTTTTGCACAGGTCTGCCCGCCAAACAAAGCGCGTGTTTGGCAATAGGCAAGGAAAATAAGATACCCATTTTCATCATTCTATTTTTACCAATTTAACAGTTTCGCCGTTTGAAAGGCTTAAAAAATACACGCCAGCCGCCAAGCCTTTTAAGTTGATTTCTTTATAAATACCCCCTTTTTCTACCTCTATTGTTCGCACGGTTTGCCCGATGCTATTCGTTAGTTGAAGCAGGGCATCGTGCGTTAAGGGTTCGTTCCAAGCGACTCGCGTGTTGTCGCTTGCGGGGTTCGGAAACACGCTTAAAAAGCCCTCTTTTTGTGGCTCCTTCGGCGTTACAATGTTTGTAAAAACCGTGCTGCACCCCACGTCCCAGCAGCCGTCGCCGTCCATTTTGCCAAGCCACATTTTGGGAGGATTACCGTTTTTATCATACTCACCTGTGCAGATAAAACCGCCGTCAGGGGTCTGCGATATACCAAGCGGGTTGATGCTCGGATACAGACCCGCCGCCGCCGCATCGTAGGGTAGCGGAGGTTCACTTTGCCAAAGCAAATCCATATTGATAGAATATTTTAAAAATACAGCATGGTAACCTTGATTATAACGGTATTGATAATAGGCTAAAATGATACTGCCGTCGGCGAGTTGTATGCCTATTTGACCATAGCTAAACATCCAGTTTCGAGTAATGGGTCTGTTTTCCAACTCAATACCCGAAGACGACAATAAAATGGCTTGTAAATGTATTGTGGGACTTGCAGTACCTGGGGCAAGGCTATCAATGCCTAAGGCTTTGCCATAAACAAACCAAAAAGTCGTATCAGTTGGTCCTTTAAACACAAACGGTGTGCCGTCGGCAAACCACGGATGCCCGTAGGTTTTGAGCCACACTACACCCGTATCATTTACTTTGCTCACAAAAACTTGGTCATGTTCGGTGCCAAATTCCGTTGTGACAGACGATAAACCCGCCACTAAACATTCATTTTGTACGGTCGGTTGTTGTGAGAGCGGAAATAGCCGCTTTGTACCGTCCAATAAAGGTATTTCTGAAATGGTCGTAAAATTGCTATCTAGTTGCAGGTGCGTAATGGCTCCTTTTAGATGACCTTGTAGTTGTATCTGCCCTCCTATCCAAACAGAATTGCTATCTTGACTCGCTGTTGCGCGTAAAAAAACAGAATTTATCGTATCGCCTTGGTAGTTAAACTGAAATATACGGCTATTTAACACTAAGTTTTGGAGGCTGTCAAATTCAGCGATACCTTGGTATAACGTTATTGTACTATCATGTTGCACTTGTAAAGGTATCAACCAACTTTTATTTCGTTTTTGTATGTTGCTATTGTAATTAGGAAAGGTATTTAAATGACTACCAAATAAGATATACTGTGTGCTATGTTGAAAATTGCCAAGACTATCTGTTTTAACCAAAGAAAGGTTGTAGTCGTAGTGTACAGGAGTAATTGTATAGCCATTTCCGCTTTGGATAATATTACCACCTATACCTGGGTATATTAATTGAGCATTATAAACGGTATCGGAAAAATAAGTCGTTTGCGCATTTGTGTTCGAAATAAATAGGGCGATAAAAAATAATGTAATTATTTTTTTCATGATGATTTTTATAGAAGATAAAACCTACCTACCGCCTGCTACACATTGCATTGCAGTAGGTAGGTTTATGAAAAGATAGGTTTATTTTATTACTTCGAATTTGCCCTGTTGAATGGGTGCGCTACTTGCTGTATAGCGGTAAAGATACGCACCAGAAGCCCAATCCGCAACTGAAAAAGTTTGGCTATAGCAATCTTTTTGAATAGCGATATTTTTTACAAGTTCGCCTTTTACATTGAAAATTTCTAAGCCCCCATTTTCTGTAGCGTTTTGCCACTCAATAGTGATAAATTCTTTCGCAGGATTTGGAAAAACGGTTATAATTGGTTGTTTTTTTGTTGTTTTTACAACCTTCGCTTTGCGTTGCGCACTTGCATCCGACCATACAGGTAAAGGCTCGTTGTATATGCGTTCTTCCGTGTAATATTCTAAAAGAGAACGTGCTTCAGCTTGCGCGGCATTGCCGTTGCCTGCTATTGCTTTTAGTGAATCTAATTCTGTAAGGCTTAACGAATCTATCGTTCCGTTTCGCTGCTTTACGTTTAGTAAGGTCGTGTAAAGCCTTGTATAATCGTTTAAAATGCTTTGCTCATTCGCGGCTACAGTGGTGTAAGCTGTTAGATTTTGTAAAGTATTACTTGCAGTTTGCACCGTGCCATATTGCAAATGCAAGTCCATTTGTTTAGTAGCATAATCTAAACCTTGCGCCGTATTTAAAATCGCATCATAATCGGCGAGGGTTGTAAGCGTATCAGCGG
>JBEEMU010000530.1:0-4536 GCA_041192485.1 Bacteroidota bacterium
TTTTGCCACGCTTGTTGGCGGCGGATTATGGATTTTGGGCGTTCCGAACGCCTTATTGATTGGTTTCATTGGCGGTTTGTTCAACCTCGTGCCTTATGTCGGGCCTATTGTGGCCGCCGCATTTGGCGTACTACTCACCGTTTCCTCCAATTTAGACCTCGATGTGTATGACAAACTTTTGCCGCTTTGTTTCAAGGTCTTATGCACTTTTTGGGCTACGCAATTTCTCGACAATTTCATTTTGCACCCCTATATTTTCTCAAATAGCGTCAAAGCACACCCCTTAGAGGTTTTTCTAATCGTTTTGCTTGGCGCAAAATTGGGCGGCGCACCTGGTATGATACTCGCAATGCCCGTTTACACCACAGGGAAAATTATTTTAAAAGCCTTTTTTAAAGAGTATAAATTCGTACAATTCCTTACCGGAAATATGGACGAACCTATTTTTGAATTTAATGACGGCGAGCATCGCATCGAGCAAGAAGAATTAAATTAAAGCAATAAAAATTTAATAAAAAACCGTACCTTTGCTGCCGTAAAACCTTGTTTATGTCTTTTAACGTAAAACACATTGCCATTGCAGGCAATATCGGGGCGGGAAAAACCACGCTTACCACCAAACTCGCACAACACTTCGGCTGGGACGTGCATTATGAAGATACGGACAACAACCCGTATTTGAGCGATTTTTATGACGATATGCAGCGTTGGTCATTCAACCTACAAATATACTTCTTAAATAGCCGCTATCGCCAAGTGCTAAATATTCAGCAGGGCGACCGCACCGTCATTCAAGATAGGTCTATCTATGAAGATGCCCATATTTTCGCCCCTAATCTGCATGACATGGGCTTGATGTCGCATCGTGATTATGAAAACTACTTCAACTTATTCACACTGATGCAACAACACGTTGCGCCGCCCGATTTGATGATTTATTTACGCGCAAGCGTTCCTACGCTTATCAGCCATATTTCGCAACGCGGACGCGACTACGAAAACTCTATCAGTTTGGATTACTTGGAACGCCTCAACGAACAATATGAGAAGTGGATTGCTAACTATACCGAAGGTCGTTTGCTCATCATTCCTATCGACAATCTCGATTTTCAAAATAATACAGCCGATTTTGAAAAAGTATTAAACCTCGTTCAAAAAGAGTTTCATGGGTTTGTAGAGCCTAAGTTTGCCTAAGTTTTTAAAAAACAATATTATATAACAATTCCGTTAAATGGGCATTATAAAGTTCTTCCTTGAAGGCATGCGCGACATTCAAACAGTTGGCACTATTGCCAGTACTTCCAGTTTTACAGGCAGACGAATGTTGCGGCAAATTGATTTTAGCACGGTGCAGTGTATTGCCGAACTTGGCGCAGGCGATGGCGTTATTACCAAAGAAATTTTAGCAAAAATGTCGCCGAACGCTAAATTGATTTCCTTCGAAATAAATCCACGATTTTGTGAAGAATTGGATAAAATCAACGATTCAAGACTGATTGTCATCAACGATTCTGCGGAAAAAGTTGCCGAATATTTAGCTAAAAACGGGTTTGGCCACGCCGACCACGTTATTTCGGCGTTGCCTTTTTCATCGCTGCCTGTTGCTTTAGGCGAAAGCATTGTCACTAAATCGCGCGATGCCTTAAAAAAAGGCGGTTTATATGTACAAATCCATTACTCGTTGCATCGAAAACCGCTTTATCAGCGCATTTTTGGGAATGTGGATTGGGAAATTACGACGATAAACGTGCCGCCTGCATTTATTCTAACCAGTATAAAAGAATGAAATAAGGGCAAAAATAAGAAAGCCGACTACCTGTTTCTATACAGTTAGTCGGCTTCATTTTATCTATTCCTAATTATACCTACCTATCTCCGTCCTCTTGGTCTGCCTGGCGGCGGCGGCGGCGGCGGGTTCTCATCATCGCCATCATTCGGCCGATTGCGCAAATGTTCGAGGAGTCGGTTTTTGAACTCATGCTCGGCTTTCAGCAATTTAACAATTTTTTTGAGCGGCAATATCTTTTTCAATTGCACAAAATACTCTTTTTGCAAAGCTATAGCCTTTGTTTCGGCATCAAAATGCGCAGCTACCGCTTTTTCAATATCGGCATCTGACGAATTATCATCTAACGACTCTAATTTGCCTTGTTTCCGAATATCTTTTAATTTCGCTTGATATTCATTGAAAACAGGCCAAAAAGTTTGGGCTTCTTGTGGTGTTAGCTGCAATTTTTCGGTGATATAGGCTATTCGCAAAGCCTCTAAACGCTTTCCGCCTTTTCCTTCGGGTGGTTGCGCATAAGCCGAAAGGCTAAAAAAAAGAAAAAAGGCAAAAAAAAGGGATTGTAATAATTTGTATGACATGATAAGTAGTAGTAGTATGTGAATATTTACGAGTGCGTTTTAAACGAAATTGACGCATCTAATCCTCGACGGTTCCGCCCGTTTCATCTAAATATTCTTGAAGGTCGTTATGCGAAACGCCCATCATATTATTAAATGCGATATTGTCGATGTGATTGGCGAGCAAATTCTCGTCGATTTCGTAAGCGTGTTCTTTGATATACAAATCCATTTCTGCTTTTGTAATATTGGCAAAAATACTGGGTGCAGCAATGGCTTGCGAAGGCTGTTCGGTCAAATTATTCGTATTAAAATAAAACAAGGCTCCTGCCAACATTGCAGCGATAGCTAAACCGCCTGCCACGTTCCGATAAAGCGGCAGTTTCGATGGCTTCTTGAAGGAGCTTAATAGGTAGTAGGGTATAAATAGCTGCCCACTTAAACCTGAAAAAATAGAGCGTTTTGGGGTAATGAGAACCGTGTTTATTTTGCTGTGGGCACTTATTAAAGGCGCGTTAGCTTGTTTTTCGCTGTTTATTTTTGCAAATACAGCGGTTTCAAGCGTTTCAAAATAGCCGTTTAAGTCTTCTGTGTCCTCTAAAACTGCAAATTGCCCTTGATTTTTACGCAAATTGGCCAATGTTGGCGCATCGTTTTCTAATTCATGCGCTAATTCATGCCCTAATTCATGCCCTAATTCATGCGCTAATTCATGCGCTAATTCATGCGCTAATTCTAATCGCAATAAAACCGATTCGCTTAACTGGTCAAAATAGCCATAAGGCAAGTCTTTTGTTTGGTTTTCAGAAGCAGTTTTAGGAGCAGTTTTAGGAGCAGTTTTAGGAGCAGTTTTAGAAAGGTGTAATAAAGTGTCAGCGTTGTTTTCCAGCTCGCAGCGCAGCAAAACCTGCTCGGTCAAACTATCGAAATAGTCTGTCGGAACATCGCCTTGTCGTTTACTCGCAGCCTCTTTTGGAGGTTTTTTCAACTGCGCTAAGGTAGAGTTTAGTTCATGGAGTTCATTGAATAACTCGTTTTCCATGATAGAGATTAATAATTTAGTTTTAGTAAAAAGGAGCGTTTTTAGCCGCTTACTTTTCTATGACTTAACATTTTGTTAAAAGTTTAACGACTTTTCAAAAAGTCTTCAATTTTTTTTGTGGCATGATGGAAGGAAGCCTTGAGTGCGCCTTCCGACGTGCCTAACATTTCTGACATTTCGCGATAAGGGAGTTCGTCGTAGTAACGCATATTGAAAACGAGGCGTTGTTTTTCGGGAAGTAGGCTGATGGCTTGCGCCAAACGGTCTAAAATATCGGCGGCAGGCTCTAACGGCGTTTCGGCGGGCAGCACTTCGTCCCAATTTATTTTATCGTCATTATCCATAGAAATGACGGTTCGTTTTTTTTGCTTATTTAAAAAAGTAATTGCCTCGTTCGTTGCGATGCGGTAAAGCCAAGTGTATAGCCGTGCGTCGCCTTTGAAATTACTGATATTGCGAAAAACCTTGACAAACGTATTTTGCAATACGTCATTTGTGTCTTCGTGTTCGGGCAAAATGCGTCGAATATGCCAGTATAGCCGCTCTTGATATTTTTTCATGAGCTGCCGAAAGCCCTTCTCGGACGTGGCCTCATGTTGCAATAAGGCGAGCAATTCGAGTTCGTCGGCGGGCAAAATAACAGGTGCTTTTTCTTCTGCCATAAGTTTTTTACACGAAATTTAGGTTAGGAAATGCGGTTGCTAAACGCCGGCGGCAAAATCAACACGGTTATCATTAGACCAGAGTGTCCTATTTAACAATGTTTCAAAACCGTGATTATTTATAGACTACTATTTAACGGAATGTGTCTGAAAGGAAGTCGTTGAATTTATCTGACGATATTTGTTTAAGAAAGTTTAATTCCGTTAAAATAAGCTATTCTGCGGCTTCTTTATACACTTGCAGCACCTTCCAAGCGGCACTTTCCCAGCGCAATAAACCCAAATCGCTTGGGCTGTTTTTAGAAAATAAATTGCCGAGTGCAGGATATTTCAACAGACTATACATCGCATCGGCCATGCTATCAATATCCCAAAAATCTACTTTCAAGGCATTGTGCAGCACTTCGGCCACGCCCGACTGATTGCTGATAATAACAGGAACGTTGGCTCGCATGGCTTCTAAGGGCGAAATTCCGAAAGGCTCAC
>JBEEMU010000531.1:0-12900 GCA_041192485.1 Bacteroidota bacterium
AGCTTCATAATATAGTGAGAGTTTGTAAAAAAAGTTTAACGATAACTTAGAAGTTGATTTTTGTGATAAATAATAAAAAGAAGGATTTTATAGAAAGAAAGAAACGGTGTGAAGCAAAAACTTCACACGATTTCAGCTGATTTAATAGCTTGTTTAGCCGTAAAAGGCAATTAAAAGATGTTTGGTAGTGCTTGTTAGGGTATATCGACTGCAAAGTTAAAGTATATTTCGATATTATACGCTTTTTATCGAATTTTTAATCTAATTTTTTGATAAAAATGACAATTTTATTTTCAAAAAACAAATTTTAAACATTTTGATAAAGTCGAGCGAACTCTTCTGCCTTTTCCACTAAGTTGGTACTGCCCATAAAAATAGGTGTGCGCTGATGCAATTGATTAGGCTCTACCTCCAATACTCGCCCGATTCCGTCGGACGATTTGCCGCCTGCTTGTTCTACAATAAACGACAAGGGGTTACATTCATACAACAAGCGCAGTTTGCCTTGTGGCGCTCCTTTCAGCCCTGGGTAGAAAAAGATGCCGCCTTTCACGAGGGTGCGATGAATGTCGGCTACCATAGAGCCGATATAGCGCAAATTCAAATTATTATTCGTACAAAAATCGATGAAAGCGCGAGTATCGGCATTGTATTTTGTATAGTTGCCCTGATTTACCGAATACGTTTTTGTGGTAGGCGGTATTTTCATAAGCGGGTGCGAAAGGAAAAACTCGCCGATAGTGGGGTCTAAGGTAAACCCATTCACCCCGTTGCCTGTTGTGTAAGTCAAAATAGTAGAACTTCCGTATAGTATATAGCCTGCGGCAACTTGCTCGGTTCCTTTTTGTAAAAAATCTTCTAAGGTGCAGCGTGTGCCTTTGCTTATGCGGCGATAAATGGCGAAAATGGTGCCAACCGAAACGCCCGAATCTATGTTAGAAGAGCCGTCTAGGGGGTCGAATATGACAACATATTTGGGGTCTTTTCCCTCTTGTGGCTTAAAACTCACAAAATCGTCGTTTTCTTCGGACGCGATGCCGCAACATTCGCCCGAATTTTGTAGGCTGCTAATAAAAAGCTCGTCGCTGATTTGGTCGAGTTTTTGCACGATGTCGCCCGTTGCATTTGCCTGCGTGGTGCTTCCGAGAATATCGCCGAGCCCTGCTCGATTAATTTCGTAGTTAATGATTTTGGCGGCAAGACCAATGTCGCGCAATAATCCAGAGAGTTCGCCTGTTGCGAAAGCAAAGTCTTTTTGTGAGTTGGCAATAAATTCGTTGAGAGAAATGGCTCTTTTCATGAACGCAAAGTTGTTGGTGTTGGATACGGAAAGCATCTCCAATAAGTAGAGCCAATGTCACTCGTTTTTTGGCTCTACTTATTGGCCCTTCTTTCTTATACTTAATTTTGCGTCAAAGGTAGGTGTTTTTTGCGAAAGCAATAATAATAATTTGTAACGTTTGTTTTTATAAGCGTCTGCGGCAAAGGTACGATTAGGCAAAGCTAAAATAAACTCGCTTATTATTAGTCTAAAATGCCCTATTTAACAAGGTTTAATGTAGCGATTACTTATAGCTACTCCTTACCAGTTCCTTAATGTAAAATTATCAGCTTCACTATTTGATGCTGCTTATTTTTTGTCAAAAAATCTATAAAGTAAATTTCATTTTGTCAATTAGCGGTAGAGGTGAAATTCAACGGGTAAACGCGCCCGCTTGCCCCAAGGTCAAAAAGCAAACGAACAGTTCCATCTAAGGAGCTTAAAATACTATCTTTGTGATGACGCAAAGCAATCTGACTGTACTGTTTGCGCATTGGCGAAACTAAAAAAGCATATTAGATAGAGAAACGAAATGATTTTCATATAAAAGTAAAATGAAGGTTTGTTTATACGACAACTTTGTACTGCAAAGATAAAGCAGATTGTAAGATAAAACAGATGACAGTTTTTTAGGTTTGTTGAACGCTTTTAATAATTAAAATACTGATAGTCAATGTCTTAAGTTGCTTTTTGTGTGAAAAATTATCTCAAAGTGTAAACAAAATAAGTTTGAGTTTAAATAAAATAAAACAATTTGTATTAAAAATAAAAATAATTTTAAAAATTCGCTTACCTTTGCGGAATAGAAAAGAAAAAATATTCATATTTATACCATTTATATTGTGTCAAACTACTTAAACGAACTGAACGGCATACAGCGACAGGCTGCCGAAACAACCGAAGGCCCTGTACTCA
Organism: Bacteroidota bacterium; assembly: GCA_041192485.1. Classification (GTDB taxonomy): domain Bacteria; phylum Bacteroidota; class Bacteroidia; order Chitinophagales; family Saprospiraceae; genus JBEEMU01. The sequence continues at coordinate 2,237 of JBEEMU010000531.1, forward strand.
TTGTAGCGGGACCTGGTTCGGGCAAAACCCGTGTACTTACCTATCGCATCGCACACCTTTTAGATATTGGTGCTGCGCCCTACGAAGTGTTGGCGCTTACGTTTACGAATAAAGCGGCTCGCGAGATGAAAGACCGTATCTCAAAAGTGGTTGGCGCGAAAGCGCAACAAGTGTGGGCGGGTACGTTTCACTCTATTTTTGCGCGAATTTTACGAGCCGAAGCCGATAAAATTGGCTACCCCCGCGATTTCACCATTTATGATGGCGACGATACAAAAAGTTTAATTACCAATATTATAAACGAACAAAATTTGGATATAAAAATTTATAATCCAAACGAAATTAGGCAACGTATTTCATCGGCAAAGTCGAACCTTATTTCGCCCGAAGAGTATTTGAAAGACCCCGAACTGGTGGAGCAAGACCAAAAAAGTAAGCGGCCGTTTTTAGGTAAAATTTACCAATTATACCTCAATCGCTGCAAAAAAGCAGGCGCAATGGATTTCGACGACTTGTTGTATCAGTTTTATCACTTGCTGAACTCGAACCAAGATGTTGTGAATCATTATCGCCGCAAATTCAAGTATTTGATGGTCGACGAGTTTCAAGATACCAATTATTTGCAATACGCTATTGTCCGCAAATTAGTGGTTTATCCTGGAAGCAAGCGCAATATTTGCGTGGTTGGCGATGATGCGCAAAGTATTTATGCGTTTCGCGGCGCAACGATTCAAAATATTTTGGATTTTAACCACGACTTTAAAGACGCTGTTACCCTAAAATTAGAGCAAAATTACCGCTCGACAAATCATATCGTCACGGCGGCGAATGCGGTGATAAAACACAATAGCAAGCAAATACAAAAAGAAATTTGGACAGATAAAACGGACGGCGAACCTATCCGAATTTTGAAAACAGTAAGCGACGGCGAAGAGGCAAAACGGGTGGCCGACAGCATCATGGAGCAGAAAAACCGCTACCATTTGAAAAATAGCGAAATTGCAATTTTATACCGCACGAATGCACAGTCGCGAAATTTTGAAGAAGCTTTGCGCCGTTTTAACGTACCTTATCGCGTTTTTGGCGGGCAATCTTTTTATCAACGCAAAGAGGTAAAAGACGTTTTGGGCTATTTGCGCGTTATTTGTAACCCCGCCGACGAGGAGGCTTTGCGCCGAATTATCAACTATCCTGCGCGTAAAATCGGGAAAACAACCGTGGATAAAGTCGCACAATTAGCCAACGAGCAAAACCTAACGATATGGGATATTATTACAAAAGCCCCAAATTACCCGACTTTGGGCGCAGCCGCGAACCCGCTAAAAGGATTTGCTATGTTGATGGAAGCCTTCCGCAAACGCCTGAAAACGGATAGTGCCTACGACCTTGCGATGTTAGTGGTGAAACAAGTCGGTATTTTAAACGAACTGAAAACCGATTTGACTCCCGAAGGCATCGGGCGTTTAGACAATGTGCAGGCTTTGCTCGACGGTATTCACGAGTTTGTTGAAAACGATGAGCTGATAGACGACGCAATTATCGGCGACAAATCGCTCGCTACTTACTTGCAAAGCATTGCGCTTGTTAGCGATTTGGACAATAATTCCGACGATTTGGAGCGCATTACGCTCATGTCGGTACACTCGGCAAAGGGTTTGGAGTTTAAATCGGTTTTTGTTGTGGGATTGGAGGAGAATTTATTTCCGTCGTTTATGGCGAAAACACCCGTCGAATTAGACGAAGAGCGCCGCTTATTTTATGTTGCTATCACCCGCGCCGAGCAGTTTCTTACACTCACCTTTGCGGCAACGCGCTATAAATTTGGGCAACACCGCACCGACCCGCCAAGTCGTTTTTTAAGCGAGATTGGCCAAACTATTTCAATGGCAAGCAAAACCGTCGAGCCGCAGCGTTCAAGCGTGTCGGGGCTGGGTATCCGCACGGGTGCGCCGTTGCCGAATGTGGAAGTGCCTGAAAATTTCAAGCCTTCGCCTATTGCACTAATAAAAACAGGCGCAATCGTTTTTCATCAGCGTTTCGGTAAAGGCGAAGTGAAAAGCACCGACGGAAAAGGCGATGGCTTGATAGCGGTCATTTATTTTTCGGCCGTCAAGGAAGAAAAGAAAATCATGCTGAAATTCGCAAAATTAATGATATTGAATTAAAACGTTCTTACATAGCGCAAATTAAACATTCGCTGCGGGTTCATTTTCGCAGGGCGCAGGGCGTACTCGGTATTCATGATATTATTGACTACGAAAGTCAGTTTGTTTTTCGGGTTGATGGTGTAACTTGTTCGCATATCAAAAATCCAATTGCCGTTTTCGCTGGCTGCCATAAATTCGCGCAAACCTGGTACCGCAGGGCCATTATTGATAAACTCTACAAAACGCACAAGGTCGCCGCGTCCGATAAATAAGTCATCGACTCGCTGAATTGCACTATTATAAGTGACATTCGCGCCCAGGCTGATATTTTTTTCTACATCAATTTCTGCATCAAAACGGAAGGTGTGGAGGTTGTGGTAGCGCAATAAATTATCCTTTTGCGCACTATCCAACTTGGTTGTAAAGGCATACAAGGCTTTGTCTATAAAAACGCCAAAATCTTTTTGCTCTGGCGACGAGGATAAATCGCCTGGATACGAGTAGGTGTAGCCCGTCCAGACCTTGCAAGGCAATCCGCGTATTTTGCCTTCTGCTTGCGAGCTAACTTCGAAGCCGCCGATACGCGCAGAGGCGACATTTTTAGATTTGAAACCCAAATAACGGCGCAAAATTTCTTCGGTTAGCTCTTGATTATTGCCCCAATTGTCGGGCAAATGCAGCCCAAAAGTAAACTCAATCATATCGTTATAATCCATCAAAAAGAGGGCGGCATCGGCATAACCGCGCCATGCACCGCGTTTAAATAGGTGTTTGTAGCCCAATTCGCTCGACGAACCAAATTCGGGACGCACCAATGGGTTTGGCAAAACGTTGAGCGGCGTACCGCTAATGGTTTCGTCGATAAACCGTTCGGCAAGGCTCGGCAAGCGAAAGCCTTGCCCCCACGAAGCGCGTAGAAAACCGTTTTTACCCAAAGGATAATTGGCACCAGCCCTAAAAATAGGCAGTATATTGGTGGAAGTGCCGTCTATTTTATACTGTTCCAAACGTGCGCCAAGTGTTGTGTTTAATTTTTTAAACCATTTTTTATCTACTTGCGCATAAGCGGCCAAATTGCTGCCCGATTTATAGCCGTTTGTGGGGTCTAAGGTGTCGACGGCAGTAAATAAGTGGCTAAAAACAGAAAATTGTTGAAACATTAGCCCCGAATTAAGCGAAATACCTTTGTCTGCCCATTGTTTTTGGTATTGATATTCGACATTCGAAATACTGGCAGGCAGGTCTAAATTGCCGCCGCCACGTTGCGATTTTACTAAAAAATACCGTCCGCGCAGGGCGTGTTTTTCGGTTTCATTCGGTCGGTAAGTTATAGAAGGGTCGAGGCTTAAAGTATGATAAACGTCTAAGGACACGGGGTCGTTGGCAGGCACATAGTTTTGCGTATAGCCGTCGCGCCAAAGAAAAAAATGCCCTTCGCCATGCCGCATAAAACTCGTGTTTAGCGCGAGCGTCCATTTGTTATTTTTTGGCAAACGGTAGCGAAAGTTGGCGTTCAAACGGTAGCGTTGTTCGTCCACACCTCTTATATAGCCTTGCGAATAATGCACGTTCATACCTAAGGTCATATCCAAGTTTTCGCCGAATTTTTGGCGATGCGCTGCATAAATTCCCGACTGAAAGGGGTGTTGCGTCCGCTCATCTGTCCACCAGCGGCGGCCATTAGCGGGGGCATCATAGCTGCCGATATAGGTTGTGATATTCGTGTAGGGCGTGGAGGTAGCCTGTGCGGTGCGCAAATGTATCACGCCATTGAGTGCCGAAGCACCGTAAAGCACCGATGCTGCGCTTTTTACAATTTCTATTTGGTCGGCATTTTCGATGGGCATAAAATTCCATTTAGCATCGCTAAGGTCGGCGGCGAGCAGCGGCTGCTCGTCCACCATCACTAATACGCGGCTGCCCGCGCCATAAGCATAGCCGCTCCCATTGCGGATATTTGCCTGCCCATCGAGAACCTGCACTCCGGGTACGCGGTCTATCGCTTCCGAAAGGTTTGTGGCGTTATTATTATTTAAAAAAGACGTTTTCAACACCTCGATAGACACGCTTTCTTCGGTTATTTTTCGTTCAAAACGACTCCCCGAAATGACCGTAGGCGATAAATTTTGGTTTTCTGCCTGTAAATAAATATCATTTTTGCCCTGTTTCAGGGTATTTAGGGGCAAAATAAGCGTTTTATAACCCGTATAGGTTACCGTAATTTCTTTGTCGGAAGACGAAAAAACAATGGAATACGAACCGCCCAAATCGGTCGTTACGGCGTTTTGAGGATTTACTTGAATCGTTGCAGCAAATAACAACTCCTTTGTTTCGGCATCGCGAACAATGCCAAATAGGTTGCTTTGAGCCGAAATAAGGCTTTGAGAACAAATAAAACAAGCAAAAAATAGAAAAAAGGAGAGCAGAATTGTTCTAATCATATTGAAAATAGTGTAAAAAAAACAATGAATAGTTGGTTGTTAAGGCAAATGTACGCCTTATTTCCTATTCATTGTATCGTTTTTACAGGCTATTTTTAAAATAAAACAAAACAGGTTTACTCGGCGCAGCGTCCAGCGTGAAAGAGGGGATTTGCAGGTTTAGAAAATACAGTCCGTCTTTCAGCTCATTTTTCACATAAATCATTTCGGTTATCGTGGCATTGTAGCGCGTATTATGTGGGTATTGCCAAAAAATGTGGTGCGCTGCAACTGCGCCGCCATCGTCTTCTTTGTCCACCGACGGCAAATCTAAAAGCAAATGTTCTACCCCACAATCCACGATATACTGCATCGCATCTGTGGTAAGATAGGGCGCATTGCTCCCCGAATAATTGGTCGTTTTTTTGTAATCATCATTCGGCATCGTCCGCAAAATAAAGGCTTTCACCTCGTTTTCGCACAGCACTTCAGCGAGCATTTCGCGAGTAATAATGCGGTCGTTATCCGCTAATCGCTGTGGGTAAAGCGTCGCCAATTTTGCTACAAAATGATATTCGCGCAAAGCCGTATTTATACTAAACACTTCGGGCGCAATATGCCCTACACATTCCGTATGCGTTCCGTTTCCATGCGGATTGAGCCGCACATTCATAAAATTGACAGGGCAACCGTCCGCCACCCGACCAATCCAACCGTCGCCGCGTACAGGTTCGTACTCGAAGGCGGGCGCATTAAAACAGTTTGGCCCCGTACCATTTCCCAATGGAATTGAAATATCTTGCGGTTGCGACAAGTCTATTTCATGAAATTTATGTTGATGCGAAATCGTTATTTTCATTATTTTTCTTTGACGCTGATAAATGTCTAAGTTCCAATTTCCCTTATCATTTTAGTAAACATTTTTTTTATCTTATGATTGATAGTATCAAAATCGGTGGCTTCTTTTCCTGTGAAAATAATCATGAGAGCTATTTTCTTTTTATTTTCTTGTAAAAAGGGGAGCCATTCGTGTTTATTTAAACGGTAAGCCTCTCGAATCAAGCGTTTGTATCTGTTGCGGTCGTGCGCCCGTTTGAACGTCTTTTTCGGAGCCGTGACCGCAACTTGGCAATGAATAGTTGGATTTTGCGTATCGTAGAAAAAATCAACTTCCTGCCAAACTGCTCGCAAAGGATACGCGCCTATCGACGACGCTTTCCCCTTGAAAAGCACACTAATAATGCGCTCACTTTTCAAGTGTTCGGCTTTCGGAAAAGAGAAATCAGGCTTTTCGAGAGTTATTATGTCGTTTTTTTGCATTATTTTCCTATAAAGAATGGCAAAGATACGGAAAATTATCGTATTTTTGTGGCATGAATTCTATATTAAATTTCTTGTTGAGTATCGCTTTTATCCGTTTGTTTGTCGAAAAAGCAAAACGCTTCACCTTGCCAGGCTTTGCGGGTATTGCCGTTTATGATATTATACTGATGTTTCGAAATGAGGTAAAGCAAGATTTACTCTTGTTAAGGGCAGGCGCACTGACATTTAATTTTATGATGTCGCTATTTCCAAGTATTATATTCTTTTTTACCCTGCTGCCTTATATTCCTATTGATAACCTAGATGAGCGCATTTTAGATTTTTTCTTACTACCCAAAAACGCATCGGTTTTTATATCAAAAACCATACATGATTTGGTGCATATAAAGCGCGGCGGCTTGCTCAGTACGGGTTTTTTACTGGCTATATTCTTCTCCTCGAATGGCATTATGTCGATGCAGCGAGCTTTTGACCGCGCCGATACGCATAGCTGGCGTTTCACGCGCCGCGGAGCCGTCGAAAAACGCATTACAGCCATTCTTTTAGTGTTTATTTTGTCTTTTTTATTCACTATTGGTTTAGGTTTTATAGTTGGTGGCGCACTTTTTGTAAAATATGTGGGCAACTTATCGGGTGTATCGGCGGTTTCCTACTATTTATTGGTTTTTATCCGTTGGTTTGCCATTTTGGGCTTGTTTTACGGCACGTTTTCCATTATTTATCGCTATGTTCCTTCGGTGCAACGCCGCTTCCCGTTTCTTTCTGGCGGAGCGATTGTTGCAACCTTAGGCTCGCTCATTACGTCGGCGGGTTTCTCTTATTTTGCCAATAATTTCGGCTCCTACAACAAGGTCTATGGAACGGTTGGCACTATCATTGTTCTGATGATTTGGTTTAATTTCAATGCACGTGTCTTGCTTATTGGTTTCGAAGTGAACATTGCTATTGCGCAAATTTTAGCAAAACGCGCCCGAAAACACCCTGTTTTTGACGAAAAAAATGTACTGCCTGCCGAGAGCTAAAATTGCTTCTTCGTTCTTCGTTTGATTGTTGAGAACTTGCCCAAAATAAAAAATATTCGCCTAATGAAACTTTTTCATAGGCTAACGGTGTTAGGAATAGAGAAAAAGTAATGTAATTGTAGCTAAGTTTAAGCAGCTCGCTCGCCCTCTTTTAAACACCACGCTGCGAAGCTTATTTTGCCGCAGGCGCATAGAACCAGTATTTTTACACAAAATTTTAACCTTTTCACCAAATTTTCACGATAAACCATGGAAATAATAGTAGCCTACTGGTGGATTCCAGTCCTCCTCATCGCCGTCGCATTATGGAAAACCGTTTTGCGCATTTTCGGAATGGTCATTGTCCCCGAAGACAAAATTGGACTGATAACCAAAAAATTCGTTCTTTTTGGCGAAAATAAAGAACTGCCCGACGGACGCATCATTGCCACAAAAGGCGAAGCGGGCTTTCAAGCCAAAAGTCTCGCGCCAGGCTTGTATTTCGGCTTTTGGCCTTGGCAATACGAGATAAATATGACTAATTTTTTGGTCGTACCCGAAGGCAAAATCGGGCTCATTATGTCTAAAGACGGCGCGGAAATTCCGACAGGTGCCATTTTAGCACGGCGATGCGATTCGGATAACTTTCAGAGTGCCGAACTCTTTTTACAAAATAAAGGCCAAAAAGGGCGGCAAACGAATTTTATTACGGCGGGTTCTTACCGTATCAATACGCATTTATTTACGGTTTCGTTGGCCGAAACAACGTCTATTCCCGAAAACATGGTCGGCGTAATTACCACACTCGACGGTGCGCCTATCGAACAAGGCTCTATCGCGGGTAAAAACGTGGACGGGCATAATAATTTCCAGAATTTCGATGTTTTCTTGGAGCAAGGCGGCAACAGAGGCTTGCAACCACAAGTGATTTTGGCAGGCTCTTACTACCTCAACCCTTGGGCGGTGCAGGTAGAAATTACGCCGATGACCGAAATTCCAATTAGCCATGTCGGTGTTGTTATTTCGTATATCGGGCAAGAAGGCATCGATGTGAGTGGCGACGAATTTAAACACGGCAATATTGTGGCAAAAGGGCATAAAGGCGTTTGGAGCGAGCCATTTGGCCCCGGCAAATATCCGTTGAACAAATATGTGATGAAAATAGAATTGGTGCCAACTACCAATTTGGTTTTAAATTGGGCAACAGCCCGCTCCGAAGCGCATAATTTAGACCGACACTTAAATACCATTACGGTGCGTTCAAAAGACGGTTTTCCGTTCAATTTAGACGTGTCGCAAATCATACACGTTCCATCATTAGAAGCCCCGAAAGTGATTGCGCGTTTTGGTACAATGGGTAATTTGGTCAGCCAGGTCTTGGAGCCGACTATCGGCAATTATTTCCGCAACTCGGCGCAAGATTCCGACGTTATCGCCTTCCTTTCGGCGCGTAAAGAGCGGCAAGAGTCTGCTAAAATGCACATTAAGCGCGTGTTAGACGAATATAATGTGATAGCCGTCGACACCTTGATTGGCGATATTGTGCCGCCCGAAAGTTTGATGAAAACGCTGACGAATCGTAAAATTGCGCAAGAGGAAGAAATGACGTTTGAAACGCAGAAAAAAGCCCAAGAAAAACGGCAGGGCGTAGAAAAAGAAACTGCCTTGGCGGATATGCAAAAAGATATGGTTGCGGCACAGCAAAGCGTCGAAATTGCGCAACGCACGGCCGATGCCGCAGTGAAAAAATCGGAAGGCGAGGCGCAAAGCGTCAAATTGCGCACCGATGCCGACTCGGAAGCCATGAAAATCCGCGCACGTGCCGAAGCCGAAGCCCTGCGTTTACGCGCAAGTGCCGAAGCCGAAGCCGTTACCCTGCGTGCCGAAGCCGAAGCAAAACGCATCGCCTTAGAAGGAAATGCCGAAGCCGAAAAGATTTTAGCAATTGGTCGCTCTACCGCCGAAGCCTTCAATCTGGCTGTAAAAGCGATGGGCGAAGATAATTTCACGCGCTTGAAAATTGCGGAAGAAATTGCGCAAAATAACATGAAATTAATTCCTGATATTTTGATTACAGGCAGCGGAAATAATGGCGGAACCGAAGGCTCTATGAACGGCTTATTAGGCTTCAAACTCATGGAAATGCTCAACGCCTCCAAAACAAGCACGGAGAAGGGCGGCGAAAAATAAAGTAGAGGGAATCCCCTTAAAATAGGGTAAAACTTCAAACAAGTACGGCGCAATTCTCTTACGAGAATTTGCGCCGCTTTTATTTTTGGGGATAGGTTTTTAGAAATCGAGATACAATCGAGTTTCACTTCTTGCCTGATACCGTGTAAGCTAAGGTTGCCATACAGCTCGTAACTCCCGTCATTATCTACGTTTTCGTATATAGGTTAAGAACAAAAAAAGTACACCCGTGCCTATAAGCCGGTTTCTGTCGAGTCCTATCATTTATCTTGCAAATACGCTCACGCGCATTGTCGGCTCTGCCTACCCCTCGGCTCGGACGCGCAACCCTAATTCAGACCGTTTTGCAACAGTCGTCACGCCGATGTACATGGCATTTCAACCCGCAAGGTTTATCCCCTTCGCCTATTACTAAACAACGGCGTGCGCTCTTACCGCACATTTTCACCCTTACTTCCCGTTTTCGCAAACGATTTAGCGGTTATTTTCTGTGACACTTGCTGTCCGAAAAGCGTTTTTCAACACTTCTCGTCCCACCTCTTAAGTGGCGCGGTGCGCTATGTTGTCCGGACTTTCCTCATGCAACAACAGTGGCACGCGATAGGATAGCACGGGTGTACGGCGCAAAGGTACGTTTTTTTTATAAAATATCGCATCTTTCTATTATTGCCCGCTTCGTTAGCTTGCGCAAATGATAGTATAAATATTCGAGGGCGAAAATGGCGCGAGCCGATGCGATGCCGTTGTTTTCGAGGGCTACCCGCTGCCAATGTTGTGGTGCAGTATCGTCTTTTACGCCTGCGCAGCCAAACGAAATATCGAACTGCATGGTTTCAAAAAAGGTTTTACTAACGCCAGTATCGGTAAAAGGAAACGAGAAAACCCGCAAATTGCTGCCTGTTACTTCTTGTATGAAAGCCATTGAATCCGTCGTTTGCTGCAATTGCTCTTCGTATGTAATATAGCGGTATTCAGGGTGATTAAGGCTGTGCGCACCAAATGTAAAGCCTTGATCATGAAGTTTTTGTATTTGTTTTACGGTCAGATAAGGTTGCTGTTTTTCTAAAAAATTGGAAAGGTTGATACCATTTTTTTCTAATAAAGCGTCAATTCTGGGCGTGTCTTTATGGCGAAAATTGCGCACGAAAGAGTCTGCATTTTTTTGCAAAAGCAAACTCACTTTATTGCGAAACATTAAGTTTTTATTATCTATAAAATCCGAGTTGATAAAAAAAGTGGCGGGTATTTTTTTTCGCCGTAAAATAGGGGCAACGACTTCGTAAATTTCGCGAAAGCCGTCGTCAAATGTTAGATGAAAAACATTTTCTGTAAAATCGATGTTGTTTTTAGTGTGATAAATAAGTGTTTCTAAATCTATTGGACGTGCAATGGAAAGCAAAAAATCTAAATCGGCTTCGAATTCTGCTGTATTTTTTGTACGGTAAAGCGCATCGATATGCGGCAATTTATCATTGCTTATGGCATGATAAAAAGGCAATAAAACCCGATGCCGCGCATCTTTCGGCGGCAGCAGCGGTAAAAAGCGGCTAACTTTTTTTAATAAAAAGAAAATTATTTGTTTA
>JBEEMU010000532.1:0-3176 GCA_041192485.1 Bacteroidota bacterium
TGCTTCATAAACGCCCTATTTCGACGCTTATTTATGGCGGCGCAATTCGCTGGAACCGCGTTTTTTATGCGGCGGGCATTTGGTTTTTCTTTACAATCATCATGGAAGGCATCAACTATGCGCTGCACCCCGAAGCCTACGAAATAGTTTTGAAACCCGTTCCTTTTCTCATCGGAGTCGTCGTTTCGCTGCTGCTGATACCTATTCAAACCTCTTTCGAGGAAATTTGCTTTCGCGGCTGGCTCATGCAGGGCATCGGAAGTTTGGGCGCAATGCGTTTTATTCCCCTGCTAATAACAGGCATTTTATTCGGATTTATGCACTTTGCAAACCCCGAAGTAGCGCATTATGGCCTTCTAAAAATGATGTTTTATTACATCAGTTTCGGCACCTTTCTGGGGCTAATCACGGTGTTAAGCAACGGCTTGGAACTCGCATTAGGGCTGCACGCGGCAAATAATTTATACGGCTCTATCGTGATGACTTTCACGTCGTCGGCATTGCAAACAAACACGATTTTCCGTTCGCCCGACCCCGATATCAATCTCATGATCATCGTTTCTACGGTAGCAATGGTCGCGGTATTTTTTATTTTTAAAAACAAATTCAAGTTTTCTGCTATCAGCAGCCTCGTAGAGGTTTAGCCTGCAAGACATTAGCCTTTTGGGCATTAGACGTTTGGACAATATTTAGGACTGTAGTTTAAAACGTAGTTTAAACATCTTTTGCGTCCTCTTTTGCGTCCTCTTTTGCCTCCTCTTTTAAAACTCGCTCTGCAGAACCTCTGCGAACCTCTGCGTTTAAAAAAATGCTGATACTTAGGTGAACTTGGTGGAAACATCAAATATTCCCTTTTGGTTGATACATTAAAAAGTTAAGCAGCTTGTAAAATTGAACCACATAAAAAGTTAAGCAGCTTGTAAAATTAGTATCAGAGAAAATGACCCTATGGTTTAACGAGCAAGAACTTTCTAAAAAAAACCGTATTTCAATAGACTAAAAAAATGCGCGAAACAAAATTTATAGCCCAGAAAAAAGAGCAATGGAAAGCCTTTGAAACGCTACTTGCCCTCGACGAAAGCGACCCCGAACGCTTGGGCGATTTGTATGTGCAGGTCACCGACGACCTAAGCTATGCCCGCACCTTCTACCCGAACCGAAGTGTGCGCGTCTATTTGAACGGCTTGGCGCAACAGCTTTTTGTAAAAATATATAAAAACAAACCATTCAGCTTGGCAGGGCTTATCGCCTTTTGGCGCGAGGAGCTGCCCGATTTATTATGGCATTCGCGCAAAATAATGGGCTGGGCCTTGCTTATTTTCGGCTTGTTTTTTATTGTAGGCTGGGTTTCTTCTGCGATGAACCCCGACTTTGACAAAATAATGTTGGGCGAAAGCTATATTCAGATGACAAAAGAGAATATTGCAAAAGGCGACCCCTTAGGCGTGTATAAAGGCAGCAATGAAATAGAAATGTTTTTCCAAATTGGCTCTAATAACCTAAAAGTGGATTTCTTGACCTTCGCCTTAGGCATTTTATGGGGAATAGGTGCCGTTTTGGTTATGATTTACAATGCAATAATGGTCGGCTCGTTCCAACACTTTTTCTATGCTTATGGCGGTTTCAAAGACTCGCTCTTCACGATTTGGGTACACGGAGCCTTCGAGATATCGGCGATGATATTGAGCTGTGCCGCGGGCATGGAATTGGGCAAAGGCATTGTTTTTCCTGGCACTTACTCGCGGCTGCAAGCCTTCCAAATATCGGCGCGGCGCGGCTTCAAAATCTTGGTTGGCGTGTTGCTGCTCACCGTTATTGCAGCGTTCAACGAGAGCTTTCTGACGCGCTTCACCGACGCGCCTTACCTGCTTCGCGGGGCAATCATCTTTTCGTCGCTGGGTTTTGTGCTGTTTTATTTTGTATATTACCCGTATCGCCGCTACCGCGCAGGCTTGGTGAAGCCGCCGAAAGCCTACTCGATGTCGCCCGACGAATCGAAGGGAATTGCTTGGTCGACAATAAAAAGCAATGGCGAAATCATCAAAGATGCCATCAAATTACTCCGCAATAATATAAATACCATCTTTTGGGTGTCGGCAATCGGCGCGTTACTTTTCACGCTCGGCGAATTGGTTTTTGTGGGCGGCAGCTTAAAAAATGTTATTGTATTTAGAAATTGGAGTTTGGTCAATTTGTTCGACTCGAATTATTTCTTTTTGAATATCCATTGGAAAAACGTGACGCAATTTTGGCGGTTCTACAAGCTGCCGCACTTTTTCCCGATAGCTAGTTTTCTGTTTTTTACTATCGTTAGCACCAAATTCCAACATATCATACAATTAGAATATGACAAAGAAGCAACGTCCACCTCATTTTGGCAGTTTTCGGTCAAAAACGGCAAAATCTTCCTTTTATCCATACCTATTGCCTTATTAATAGGCTTTTTATGGCTAGAATCGGTGGGCATCGGGCTATTTTTAATCTTGCTACCTGTCGCATTTTGTTGGCAATTTGCGCTATTGGCACAAACAGCAAACCCATTCGCCGCCTTAGGATTTGGTTTTCGGCTGATTTTCGGCAACTTTTTTGATGTCATTGTCATTCAGTTCGCCTTATCAATTCTGTTTTTCTTGCTGACGCTCATCATTTCTTCGCAATTATTCGAATTAATCGTCAATTTTATTCAATGGAACTTGCGGCTTCACGAGGGCGACGGCTATGTCATCATGCGTTACGCACTGACTTTTATGCTTATGTTCCTCTTCGGCATCGGCACGGCCTTATTAGCCTTCGCAGGGGCTGTGCAAGCGAGTGCGTTCAATGAAACCGTCAATGCCGCTTCTCTGCGCGAACAGATTGCGCATGTTGGGTTGCAAAGCGATTTGCGCGGCGTGATACGGGAGTAAATTTCATAGATTTTTACGTTCAAAATCTTACCATAGTAAGTGATTTTCCACTAAGTAGAACGATTATATACGTTACATAATTTAACACGAATTTCACGGATTTGTGACGGATTTACACGAATTTTATGCTTATTTTAAATTAAAAAAAGAACAAGAAAAACTAAATTTTGCAAGAAACTAAACTTATCCGCCTGCTGAACGCCTTTTCTGCGAAAGAATTAGCCGAATTTGACGATTTTGTGAACTCGCCTTTTTTCAATAAAAGCGCGG
>JBEEMU010000533.1:0-4075 GCA_041192485.1 Bacteroidota bacterium
TCGCTTTTGTGATAAAGAGTCATCGTTTTCTTTATGCAAAAAACGTCAAAGTGTTTTTGAAATACGAATTTTAGCCAAAATTCTTAAAATATTTTTTGATTCAACGCCGTGAGGATTTTAAACAAAGGTAGTTTTATATTTTGATAATCAATTGTTTATGAGTATAACATTTTTCGTATAAAAAAGTTGCTGGGCGTTTTCTCAAAATCCCTTGCTGTGAGGGCGGTCATTCCTGTATTTTTGCATTGTATTCCCATTCGGTCGATAGATTAAAAACATATAAGCGACTATTTTTCAACCACATAGGCACATAAGAAACCAGATGAGAAGATTACCTAAGATTTTTATGAATTGAATACTATAAAAAAATAGGCTTATGTGGCCTTATGTACCTTATGTCGTTCAATTTTACAAGCTGCTTAACTTATCAAGGTATCAACCAAAAGGGAATAAATTTTCAAAATTCAACAAAAAACAATTATGACTGTATTAAAATGTCTTTTTATTATGTTTCTCGCCGATTTTACGACGGGAGTCGTTCATTTTTTAATGGACCAATACGGACGCGAAGATATGCCTTTTGTAGGCAAGCACGTCGTCGAAATCAATATATTGCATCATCGCTCGCCGCGCAATATGTTGAAAAAGAGCTATTTTCAGCTCACTTATACGTCGTGGTTATTAGGCGTTTTATTGGCGGGGGCAGCTTATTTATGCGGTTTTTGGGGCTGGGAGGTGGCTTTATTGATTTTATATGCAGGCAATGCGAATCAAATTCATAAATGGTCGCATCAAACCAAGCAAAAAAACGGGAGGTTTATCGCTTTTTTCCAATTCTTTGGCTTGTTGCAATCGCATCAGCATCACCGCGAGCATCACGCCGCGCCTTACGACCGCAATTATTGTATTCTAACCAATTATCTTAATCCCATCTTGCATCAGCTTCGTTTTTGGGAATTTATTGTTTTTGCTTTGCGCAAAATCGGCGTTCAGCCCATTGCTGGCACGAATATTCGAGAATTTGTTTGATTGTTCGGGGAAAAACGACGGTGCGCTGCACTAAAAACAATTGGAACTATAAAGCGGACTTTGAAGCCCTATAAAATAGGGTACTCTGCGCCAATGATAGGCGTGTTTATTTTGTTCGCTTAGGTTTTAGTTTGATAGGTGGGAAGTCCGTAATTTCGTATAACGGGCTGCGTTGAACTCAAAATTTGCCTTGCTTCTCGCCAAAATCCTTCGCAAAACCTGCCAAGTTCTTATCACACGTTCCTTAGCAATTCGGCGATAACGGCGTTATCCGCAGCAATTTGCGTTTTGAGAGCTTCCAAACCATCTAATTTTTTATCTGGTCGAATATGTGAGATAAAGGCTATATCGATTTTTTTGGTATAAATATCGCGGTTGAAATCAAAAATAAACACCTCGATACTCCGCGAATTGCCATGCAGCGTTGGGCGGTTGCCGATGTATAGCGAGCCTGTGTAGCGGTCGCCATCAACCACCACCCAAACGGCATAAATACCATTTGCGGGTATCAGTTGGTGGCGGTCGGAAGGCGCAATATTGGCGGTCGGGTAGCCGATAGTTCTGCCTATTTGCTGCCCCATGACTACCGTACCGCTCAAAGTAAAGGGGTGATTGAGCAGTTGCGTAGCCGATTCGATGTTTCCTTCATCGAGTGCTTGCCGTATTTTGGTAGAGCTTACCGCAATATCATCAACATCTTGACGGTTTATTTCTTCTACGGTGTAGTTGTATTTTTCCGAAAATCGTTGCAATAAATCGATATTTCCTTTGCGGCTTGCGCCAAAATGGTGGTCGTAGCCGATGATAATATGATGTGGGTGAAAGTTTTTTACCAAGAAATTTTCAATATAATTTTCGGGCGATTGTTGTGAAAACGCGGTGGTAAAGCGCACTAAAACCACATGATCGATGCCTGCTTCTTCTAAAAGTCGGCATTTTTCTTCGGTCGAAGTTAGCAGGTGTAGCGAGTCGTCGTCGGGGTAAATAACCAAACGTGGGTGAGGGTCAAAGGTAATAACAATGCTTTCACCGCCGTGCTGCTCGGCAAGTTCGACAACACGGCGCAAGATGCGTTGATGCCCAAAATGAACGCCGTCGAACGAGCCAATAGTGACTACTGCATTGCAAAAAATAGGCAATTCGGCAGGATTGCGGTAGATATTCAAGATTTATTTTCTTATTTTTAAAGGAATTTGTCGAAAGAGTGGAGAGAAGGTAAAAAATGGTTTGAAGCCATTCCTTAATGCACTCTTGCCTTATATGCTTTTAATTTTGTAATGGCTTCTGTTGGGTTTTCGGCTGCAAAAACGCTATTCCCCGCAACCAGCACATTTGCGCCCGCTTGCAGCAAAACCTCGGCATTTTGCAAGCCTACGCCGCCGTCAATTTCTATCAAAACATCGGCATTATGCGTATCAATCATCTCGCGGAGCTGGCGCGTTTTAAGAAGCGTGTTGTAAATAAACTTTTGTCCGCCAAAACCCGGATTTACCGACATTAGGCACACTAAATCAAGGTCTTCGATGATGTCTTGGAGCAAGCTAACCGCCGTGTGCGGATTGAGCGCAACGCCTGCTTTTGCGCCCGTAGCGCGTATTTGCTGCAAGGTGCGGTGCAGGTGAGGGCATGCTTCGTAATGCACCGTGATAATATCTGCGCCTGCGTTGCGGAATTGCTCGATGTATTTTTCGGGTTCTACAATCATTAAATGCACATCGAGCGGTTTGGTGCAGTGCTTTTTCAGGGTGCGAACAATGTCCATACCGAATGAAATATTGGGTACAAAACGCCCGTCCATGATGTCCACATGCAACCAATCAGCGTTGCTATCGGAAACCATTTTTAAATCGGCAGCTAAGTTTCCAAAGTTCGCCGCAAGCACAGACGGGGCAATTAAATGTTGCATATTTTAAGAAAAATAATATATTTATAAAAAATAATATATAAAATAGGAATTTATATGTCGCAGAACTAAAACAGGTACAAATAATCTATTTTGTAACAAGAACTTTCGCGTTTTCCTGCAAGTTGAATTGCCCCGAAGTAACAATACGCTCACCCGATGCAATGCCCGTTTTTACCTCGACTGCATCGTCTAATACTTCGCCTGTTGTTATTGATTTTAAATGCACGACATTTTGCGCATCAACTGTCCAGACTTTTGCATCTTGTAAACTACCCACAATGGCATCACGCGGAATAGCTAAAACACTGCGCGTATTTGGGCGTTTGAACAGTGCTTTGCCCGACATTCCGCCGCGAATAGCATTGCCATTTATATTGTTCACTTCTATTTCCACGCCAAATTTTTTTGCGTCATTCGCTCGAACAGCAATATTTTTAATGGTTCCGACCAGTTCTCTATCGCCAAACACTTCTGGCTTGACCCGAACTTGTTGCCCATTTCGGAGTGTGATAACTTGCGCTTCGTCCACATTTGCTACGAATTTCAGTTTATCAATATTCACCAAAACGGCGATAGGCGAGCCTGCGCCGAGTACGCCGCCAACTTCGGTTAGGCGTTTAAATACGATGCCCGACATCGGGAATTTCAAGTCGGATTTGCGAATAAGAATATTTGAGCTCGCAATTTTGTTTTGCGCAAGCTCTATGCCGAAACGCGCATCGTTTACTTGCTGCGTTGTTGTGCCGCCTGCTTTTGCTAAGGCATCTAATTTCAAGACATCGGATTGCGCTTTCGTGAGTTGCAGTTTTGCGCCATCGAGTTCGCTCAACTGATACTCATTATCTAAGCGTATTGCGGTTGCGCCTTCTGTTACATGGTCGCCGTCTTTAAAATTCACGGCTAATACTTTGCCTTGCCCTTCGCTCAAGAAATTCATTTCTTTGGAAGGCTCAAAACTGCCTAATGCTTCAAAATCGCCGCTAAGTGCTTTTGTGGCAGACAGGGCTGTTTCCACTGGAAATTCGGTGACTTTTTCGCTTGATATTTCCGAATTTGCCTTCATTTCGGCTTTATTAGCCTTTAATTTCCACGCAATAGCCCCGCAAAGTGCAAGTGTTGCTACGATTATTAAAATACGCT
>JBEEMU010000534.1:0-2976 GCA_041192485.1 Bacteroidota bacterium
CAACGATTTACAAGGTTTTACAAGTAAAAAAGGTGAGGATAATTTGAAAAAAAATATTACAGATAATAAGATTGGCGAAAATTTACGTTTTTTACCCGCAACACCTCAATTCGTTGGTGGCTTTGTAAATTTCGTAAAAATAGCAACAATATCCTCCGAA
The DNA here is from genome assembly GCA_041192485.1 of Bacteroidota bacterium. Taxonomy (GTDB): domain Bacteria; phylum Bacteroidota; class Bacteroidia; order Chitinophagales; family Saprospiraceae; genus JBEEMU01. Next base: position 161 of record JBEEMU010000534.1, read on the forward strand.
TATCTAAATGATAATTATACCTATCTTATATCCTTAGTAGATGATTTAACGAATGATGTAGTCCGTAAACTTTCCACTTATTTACTTCGCGGAGGTATTTCGGATACAGCATACAAAGAAGCATTATATTATTTGAAAGAAGAAAATGAGGACAAATCCGAATAAACTCTAACCCACAAAAAAACACCGCCTACCTGTTTTCACAGATAAGCGGTGTTTTTTTTATTCCACAATCCACTCACTTACCCTATCCCACATAATTTCCAAGATGCGGCGAGTACGACGTTCAACGAGGTCGGCGTTCCAGTCGGCATCGCCTACCGCAACTATCGGTGCGATGTGTTCGTTATAGTTTACGGCTTGCAGCAGTTTTATGGTGCTTTCGGCGAGTTCGGAGCCTTGTGCGGCTGCTTTATTCGCGAGTTCGGCTAAACGTGCAGGGTCTTTTTCGTTTAGATGCTTGAAATAAAGCAGTTTTTCGCTCCAATTTTTATTGCCTGCCGAACTATTGATAGCGGTCGGGAGCAGCGTAAGGTTGCCAATAGATTGCACGAGTTGCGAGCCTTCGGTATATAAAGCTTCGTCCCAGTAGCCGCCATTTTTTTGTGGTGCAATGTGCTCTATCGTTTTAATGTCACTGTCGTTCCATTTCGCTACCGTCAAATACTTTTGCGTACCCGTATTTGCTACTTTCATCAAACCGTTTGCGCGGTCGTCGGGTATTGTTTCGTGCGCAGAAATGAGCAAGGCTAAACGGCAAATCCGTTTGCTTTCATAATTGAGTTCAGTACTTGCTTTTGCGATAAATTGCTCTTTTGTTGCAATATCTTTGCTTTCCAAAACCATTAGTAAATAGCGTTTTAGGTCGCTAATATTGAATTTGTCGGAAGATTCTAACCAATTTTTAGGTTTTTCAATAAACGTATCGGTATCTTTTTGTTTGATGCCTTTAAAATAATCGCGGTAGGCTCTATCTAAGCCTGCATTTGAGTAGCAACTCCGCCAAATCACATAAAACGCGGTAACAGTTTTCACCGCTTCCACAAAATCGAGTATAGAATGTTCGCTGCCACGCACAACTTCTATATAAAACTGTCCGAGTATCGTAATCGCCATTTTGTGGTTGCTATCTTTCAAAAATAACAGCAACATTGAGGCTAAATCGGCTTGTCGTGCGCTTTCTATTACTCTGAAAGATAGGTTATTTGCGCCCGTATATTCTTCCCAATATTCTTGATAAAACTGTGCATAACCGCCCATATATTCAATATAATCACATTGTTTGTGGTAGGGTTGTAGTTCATTGAAACGGTCGTCAAGCCATTTTCGCTGACTGCTAAAATGACTCGCCATGCCTTTGCCGCCGTTTACCACAATAGCAAAAGAAGCCAAAAAGTCGTTTGTCAATTGATTTTTCTTTGCCGCGCTGAGTTTATCCTTAAACAAATTTTCAATTTTCTCAAAATTTTTCTGATTGCGCGAACTTTTGAACGCCTTTGCGCTATCTTGCTGATTTGTGATATTCACAACAAGCGGCTTGAAAGTTTCAATTGCGGTCAGCGGCGTACCCGTAGCGTTGAGCGATTGAAACATATCAAATGCCCATTTGTCATTTTGCGGCTCTATTGAGGTAAAGCAACAGCGTTCTAAAAGATAGTGACACACCGAAAAGACCTGCGCAAAGGAAGCCGTAAGCGAAGAAATACTCCGCGGTTTTTGATAATCTTTTTCATTGATAAGTGCCACTAAATTTGGGCGTTCGTATTGCCAAATATAGTCTTGCCGATTGTATTTTTGGCTCGGTACAACAAGGTCGGCGGCAACAGGAAAGGCATCATCGTTTTTTTCCAAATGTGCTAAACTCACGGTTTTCGTCAGCCAGTCATACATCTGTTTTAGGTTTTTGCCTACACTTGATGCCTTATTGTATTTCGGCAAATTTGCTGCGTCTTTATCAATCGTGTATTGAATAAATTTTGCAATATAATTTGCTATTTCCGAATGATAATTATCATCAATATCGCCTTCACGCACCCATCTATCGAGGCTGCCACGAATGATTTTCGGCTTATAGCGCGGCTCTCCGCTCCGCAAATCAAAAGCGAAAACGTCTAATAATTTCTCTTTCCAGCCGTCCGCAATTTCGCGCAATTCGGTGCTTTCGGCTACATTATCCTTTGTCGGGAGCTTTGCTATCAGTTCATCAATTGTCTGATAAATCACGCAAGCGAGCAACGCAATTGTAGAAAGGCGTTGCTGCCCGTCAATCACAAGGCGCACACTCGTCGGTAGTCCGCGTCGGTCAAGCGGCTGAATATTATTCGGATTATTTTCGGCAATCGTAATAATTGTACCGAGAAAACGAATTTCTTCGTCCGTTTCTAAAAGCGTTTCTACACCTTTACTAATATCGTCAAGCAATTGTTCAATGTTTTCGCGGTGCCAGCTATATTCGCGTTGATACAGAGGAATATACAAACCGATGCCTGGTTTTTGATAAAAAGCATACACCGTTTCGCCTTGTGTGACAAATGCTTTTTCTATTTTGTTAATCATTTTTTTAGGTATTTGTTGAATGTGAATAAGACGGGCGCAAAGGTACTGAAAATTTCTTTATTATAAGCATCTCAAAACGTTGTATTTTATAGGGGTTTAAAATAGTGATTATTTATACTCTACTACTTATTTTGAAAAAAAGAAAAAAGAAAAAAGAAAAAAAGAAGACTGTATTAAAATTATGCCGTACCTTTATGCTTTAAATTTATATTTTAAAACCATTTTCTTAAGGCGAGTAAGGAATAGTATCTAAATAATAG
>JBEEMU010000535.1:0-3702 GCA_041192485.1 Bacteroidota bacterium
CCTTATACGACATAGCCGCAAACTCCAAGTGAATAACGGGATATTTGCGTGTCCAGTCCCATTTATCGTCAATCCAAGTGCCGCGAAAGAGCGCACGGTTGCTTTCCGCTAATTCTTGCAGGGTAGAAAGAAAGAGCGATTTCCCGAAACGGCGCGGGCGGGCGAGGAAAAAGCAGCCGCCCTCGTCCATTACATAATTTATGGCTTCTGTTTTATCCACATACAAGCGATTTTTTTCGCGTAAGTTTTTAAAAGTCTGAATGCCAATTGATAAGCGTTGCATAAACTTTATTTTAGGGACAAAGATACGACATTGTTTTTAAATTTTGTGTTTAAAATTTATGAAGTTTATCAAGGTCATTCGAATAAAAAGCCGCAAAACCACTCAAAACGGTCGCGTTTTAAGAGTAGTTTTGCGGCAAGATTATATTGTTTTACGCAGAAATTAGCGGATACCGTGCATCATATCTAATAATTTTTTAGATGCCAAGAATAATAAAACTGCGGAAACGCCTGACATAATGATGAAAACCATAAAGAAATCAGTCAAGTTCGTAATTTGATAGCCTGCGATGCTTGGAAAGTGGTCGGCGATGCCCAATTCTTTTAGTTTAGCAATTTGCTCAACTGATGCTTGTGCAGTTCCTTTCAAGATATCGGGGAGATTTGAAATCCCATTTTTAGTTGCTTTTTTAAACTCGCCATCGCTTGCTGGATATAATGCAGAAAGTGTGCCTGCAAATTTATTGGCAGCAGCCGTGCTTAAAAACCAAACGCCCATCATTAAAGAAGCAAAACGTGCTGGTGCAAGTTTTGACACCATTGATAAGCCGATAGGCGAAACCGCCAGCTCTCCGAAAGTGTGCATTAAATACATACTAATAAGCAAAAACATGCTTGCTTTTACACCAGGAGCCAATGCCCCAACGCCTGCCCAAATCACAATATAGCCCAAACAAAGCAAGACCAAACCAATTGCTTGTTTATACGGAGATGCAGGTTCCATGTTTTTACTGCCTAACATCGTCCACATACTGGCAAAGATAGGCGCAAAAATAACAACTGCTAATGGATTTATAGACTGGAAATAAGATGCAGGCATATTCCACCCGAAAATCATGCGATCGGTTTGCTCATCTGCAAAGAATGTTAGGGCAGCACCCGCTTGCTCGAAAGCTCCCCAAAATGCGATAACAAAAAAGGCAACAATGACAATCACTAAAATACGGTCGCGCTCTTCTTTGTTCAAACTTTCGTCAAAAATGATTAAACAAGGCGCGGCAATAGCCGCAGCAAAAATGAATGAAGCAATGTAATCCATGTCGACTACAAACTTAAATAGCAAGGCTAAGGCAACAAAGACGCTACTCCAAACAGCAACTTGTGTGGTGCCAAAGCCGCCAATTGTACTTCTTTTCGTAGCAATATGAGCATCTAAAACATCGGCTTCTTGGCCAATACTTTCCGCATTGTTATCGACATTCGCATCACGCGACGTATTCGGCTTGTCGCCAATGGCCACCCCTTCGGGTGTAACGATATATTTATCTTTTAACAAAACAAAGATAATTAAACCAACAATCATACCAATACAAGCTGCTAAAAATCCCCATTTGAAGTCAGCAGGGTTGCCTGTATCGCCGAGAGTGCCGCAAACCAAGGGCGAGAAAAACGCACCGATATTGATACCCATGTAAAAAATGGTAAACGCTGCATCTACGCGAGAGTCCCCTGCTTTATAGAGCTGACCGACCATTGTAGATATGTTTGGTTTGAAAAAACCATTGCCGAAAATCAGCATTGCTAAACCCGCAAAGCAAAGAAGCGTCGAAGCCGATGAGCCAAGCATAGAACCGCTAAGGAACATGAAGAATTGCCCGATAGCCATCATAATGCCTCCTATAACAATTGACTTACGATTGCCCCACAGATTGTCGGCAACATAACCGCCAATCAATGGCGTAAGATACACTAAGCCTGTATAGCTACCGTAAATTTGAGCGGCTGTTCCCTTATCGAAAAGCAATGCTTTGCCCAAAAACAAAATGAAAATTGCACGCATTCCATAATAGCTAAAACGCTCCCACATTTCGGTAGCAAATAGCACATACAGACCCTTTGGATGTTCTCCCATGATAATTTTTAATTAAAAGGTTGGAAAAAATTGAATTATTAAAAGTTGATTATTACGATTTTTATATAGGTGTCTGCCCTGTTTTTATTTGGGGTATATTATCGAGGATAAAGGAAACAGAGCTTAGTTGGCAGGGTGTGCTATAATTTTCGAAATACAAAGCTCCTGCATTATAATGAGATATTTTTTTCCGAGTATTAATCAACCGTTTGCGTTCTTCTACAAAACCCTCTAAATCCAAGTTTTCTTGCTTTATTTTCTTAATAAAGGAAGTGTAAGTGGTACTGAAAGTAAAAACGCCATCGGTCGTGTGTATTTTCACCATACCCTCGAAGGGTTCGATGAAGTAAATATCGTCGAGATAGACTACTTTCCAAGGCGTGTCTGTGTTTGCAATGTCTTTGGGCTTGCCTAACCAGTTTGCAGGTTTAATCACAAATACTCGATTGCCCAATTTATGAAGGTTTATAGGCGTTGAAATATGGTTATTAAAATGCTCTATCGTGCGGTCTAATTGCCGTACTAAGCCGCCTCTATCGATAATAAATGCCGTTTTTTCACAAAAAAGTGTGTGGATGGGTATTTTATTATCGGCAATTTCGGGTGCAACCGTCAAAAACAGACAGGGAATAGCGCGTTGTAAGTGAATTTCTATTTCGTTAAACAGATTGATGCCCGTTCTCTGCTCATTTTCGATAAGCACATCGAAAACGGCGAAATCGATGTCTTTTTTAACTGCTGAATCATTCAATAATGCGAGCGTCGTGTTATATGTACTTGCTGCATACACCGTATGCCCTGCTTTTTCAAGTATTTTATGGATTCTTGAAAAGTATTCGGGGTCATCGTCAAAAAAAAGTATATTCATGCCAATATTTAAATTTAAGTTATGATATATTTATAGTTGAAATATGCACTACCCAATTATTGCTTACCAGCTCGTTTTGTACTATTTTGCCGCCTAACAAATTAACGCTATTCGCAATAATAGTATTTCCGAGGTGCATACCGCCAAGCTGTTGTTTGCTATCGCCTATTTTATTGCTTATTTTCACCGAAATACAATTGGGTTCGCCTTCGCTTCCTTTATCGATATTTATGGTTATTTCATGCCTATCGTCATTGTTTTTATAGGCATTCGTTATCAATTCGTCTAACAAAATAAAGAAACGCTGTGCCGCTGACATATTTAGCCGTATAGCCGTCAAGTAGGGTTTATTAAGCGTTTTGCCCAATTCGATATGCAAGGCGTTTTCTTTACTGGCAAGCATTTTATCTATCAAATCGAAAGCATTAATACTGTGATTATTCGAATTTTTATCGATGGTTAATAGTTCGTATATCATGCCCATACCCATCATATTTACATCTCTTACGCGCTGTAAGCCTGCCAAAAGCGTCTGTGTTTTCTGCTCATCGTCATCGTTCCATTCATACTCATCGATTAAGTCGTTGATTTGCAAACGCAAAATACCAATGTCATTTTTTAACCGATGCCGTACCGCTGTACGCTGCTCTATCATTGCGGATTCTATGTAATCGAATAATTCGCTTACCGCAAACACCAA
>JBEEMU010000536.1:0-3664 GCA_041192485.1 Bacteroidota bacterium
ATGCGAATAATTGCCGAGTATTTGATAGCATAACGGTCTATGTCATTCCGCCAGATTCCATTAGCGCAGGCCCCGATAAGTTTGTTTGTTTGGGGTCGAGTGTGCAGTTAGAGGGTCGTGTATTGATAAATCAAAACCCAACTACTACGCCAACTATCGCTTGGATTCCTGCGCCTACGTCGGGCGACGGCACGACAAGGCCTACGGTAACGCCTACCAGCTCGGCGGTTTATACAATGACTTACACGAATGATTTATGTGTTTCTACGGATAATGTGCAGGTTGATCCGCGCCCTTCTGCTGATGTCGTCACGTCCGATGTGACAATATGTGCGGGGGATAGTATCAAACTATTAGCCACGGGTGCGGCCAATTTCTTTGCATGGACTCCCGCTACGAATATAAGCAACCCATCATCGAGCAATCCGATGGTTTACCCGACGCAAACAACTACCTATGTTGTGGTCGCTTCGTTAGGCGGCAATTGCGCGACAGCGAGTGCAACAGCGGTTGTCAATGTAAATCAATCGCCTTCTATCTCTATTTCGCCACGCGGCGGCTCGTATTTCAAAGGCAAACCCGTACAAATAACCTTGACAACGAACGGCGTATCGCCAACCTATATCTGGACATCGCTCGGCAACGACGCGCCGCAAGCCCTGAGCTGCTATAACTGCTACAATCCTGTATTTAGAAGCGATAGCGACCAACCCGCCTACAACTATCAAGTAGTGGTGACCGATGCAAACGGTTGTTCGAGCAAATCGCCGCTTAACCTCCGCTTGCGCACTCAATGCGACCCAGAACAGATTTTCGTACCGAATGCGTTTAGCCCGAATGGCGATGGTCAAAATGACGTGCTTTATGTTCGCGGAAGCGCAATAAACGGACTGACTGTTTTTCGCGTATTTGACCGTTGGGGCAACTTAATGTTTGAAACAAACGACATCAATAAAGGCTGGGACGGCACTTATAATGGCAAACCTGTCAATCCAGATGTGTATGTTTATTATGTAGAAGCTCCTTGCGTGGTTGGCGGCGACAGCTTATTCCGCAAAGGCAACGTTACTGTAACCAAGTAAAAAACTGTTTATTAAGCTGACTTTGAACCATATAAGATGTATAAGAATAAAACTTATTTCAAAAATCTAAGCAATTTTTATAGGTCTTATATGGTTTAAAAAAGGCGATTTACTTTCAGCTTACATTCATCATTTATTTTATTTACTAAAATGAAAAAAATTTATCAACATATATTTTTGGCAGCAAGCCTACTTACAAGTACGGCAGCTTGGGCGCAAGACCCACACCTGTCTCAATTTTTCCACGCACCGATGCACTTAAACCCAGCATTGACGGGTGCCTTAGATGCCGATTTGCGCTTTGCAGGGCATTATCGCAGTCAGTGGGGAACCATTTCTACGCCGTTTAACACAGCTGCTGCTTCGGGCGAAATGAGTATTCATAAAGGCATTGAAGACGACGACCAAATGGGTGTTGGCTTGTTTTTAATGAACGACCAAGCCGGCGACGGCAACTTGCGCCGCACTCAAGCGCAACTTTCGTATGCCTATTATAAATCGCTTGGCGCAGAAGGCACTACGTTTTTAAGCTTGGGCGTACAAGCGGGTTTTATTCAATCGAATGTGGATTTTAGCAAATTCAGCTACGATAACCAATGGAATGGCGACGTTGTCGACCCGTCGTTAAGCTCTGGCGAAAATGTGCTAGACCGCCCATCGTTCTTAGTTCCCGATTTTTCTGCGGGTATCGGCTTTCAAATGGCAGCAACCGATGAGGTTAGCTTGTATGTAGGCGGCGCGATGTTTCACCTAAACGAGCCAAATATGGGCATGAGTACGGGCGTTCAACGGTTGTTAAATCGCAAAATACACACTTATGCGGCAGCTGACATCAAAATTGGCGAAAGCTTCACCTTGAGTCCGCGCGTTATCTATGCCCGTCAAGGCGAGCATAGCGAGCTGAATGGTGGCGTTTCTGGGCGTTTTCAGTTTGGTAGAAATGCCATCAACGACGACCCGAATGCGTTTTTAGTAGGCGTGATGTATCGTTTAGACAATAACGATGCGGTGTATCCGATGGTGCGCTTCGACTACGGTCCGCTCGCTTTCGCACTCACCTACGATTTAAATCTATCGAAACTAGCAGCAGCGTCGGCAGCACAAGGCGGCCCCGAATTAGCCATTATTTATAAAACGAATTTAAACGGCACTGGAACGCATAATTCGTCGCGCAAAAAAGAATTGCCTTGCCCGAAATGGTAAAACCCCGTTACCGACACCTTTTTTGGGTGTCGGTAACGTATTTTTATAATTTTTATAAACGATTTTTATAACGACGTATTTTTATAAACGATTTTTATAACGACGTATTTTTGTAGAAAGCACCAACCAAAAAGGTCATTCCGTATAAAACGGAATGACCTTTTTGGTTGGTGCTTGCCTTCGTAGTGTATCAAGTTAATACTGTCAGATTCTTGGCTGGTGGGTCTTCAGCCCACCACACAACTCGCAATCCGTTAAACTTGATAGCGTTTGAACTTGATAGCGTTTGAACTTGATAGCGTCATGTAAAGTTTTGAAGTAAAACATCAACAACGTTAGCCAAGACAACCCAATCTGGCAGCATTAACTTGAAAGACTATTTAGGGCTTATACAAGCGGCACATCTAATGTTCGAGTGTCCATCAAGGTTATATTCGGCTGTGTAATATTGTAAATATCGGCTTGATAAAAACGCTGTAAGTAAGAAATATCCTTTTTTATTTGCTCTATTGTTGTTGTTACATCACTTTTACCATATTTTAAATGCTGAAAGCCGTATTTTTCAAAAATATAAGAGCTTAGAATTGGCGGCAATTCTACTACACAAAAGTATATATCGGCAACATTTTCTGGGTTTATTTTGCCTTTTTTCAAAAGGTTTACACAATCTATCAAATTGTAATTTTCTAATGAAATACCTATTTCGGGGTTCATTACTAAAGCATGGTCGGTTATTTCGGGCAATTTCTTGTGAAATGCTTGTAAAGCAGGCGTATTTGTTTTTTCCGAAGCAATAGCGGTGAGTTCTTCAAATGACAGTAAAATAGAATCATTTTTTGGGATTATTGACGTAATTTCGTGATTATACCATTCATAAAATTGCTGATAGTAACTATTTAAGGCTTCTTGATTGGGTGCGAAAGCAATATAACTACCAAAAAAAGCCTTGAAAAACATGGCTTGACATTCTTGGTAGTATGTTAGCTTTGTATGATATGCTGCGTTCATTAAACTTTGATAGCCTAGCAAGGTGTTCTTTTGTTTTTTCATCTCTAAGCGTTTTTCATTCGCTTCCTCTACACCACCGACCATTCCAGCCAAACCACTTAAGCCATAGGAATCACCCCATTTTACCAAAATCATAATCCAATTTTGCTTAGGTTTTATCATATTTTTGTCTCTCTCGTGCATTGTGCGAATGTCGAAAATTAAACGTTCCGCCATACCTATTGGCTGAATTTCTATCTCTTGCTTGCCCACAAAATTGTGGGTAAGAAAATAGCCGCTCGAATATTGCCAAAGATTGCGGATATTGGTGCGCATTTTTTCGCTACAATCTGCTATTCGGGCCAACACCTCGCGTGTCGTTAAGGCGGCAA
>JBEEMU010000537.1:0-2987 GCA_041192485.1 Bacteroidota bacterium
TTGCCTAATTCTTCTACCACTATGCCGTTTGTTTTAGATGCGGGGCGCGGCGACGATTTGCTTTATTTTGCATCTAATCGCAAAGGTAGCAAGGGCGGCTATGATATTTGGAGCGTGGTTCGCCACCCCGAAGGCACCTACGATAATTTGCAAAACTTAGCGGACATAAACACCGTGACCGATGAACTTTCGCCTTTCGTGGACAAAGAGGGAATGTTGTATTTTAGCTCGAACGGACACCCCAGCTATGGCGGCTACGATGTGTTCAGCTATCAAGTAGTCGAGCAAGAGCCTATTATTAAAAACTTGGGAAAACCAATAAACTCACCTGCCGATGATTTGTATTTCAATACAAACTCGACGGGTACTAATGGCTTTTTGGTGTCGAATAGAGTGGGAACTCGCGTTTTCGATGAGAATAACCCGACGTGCAGCGATGATATTTTTACGGTGAAAATAATGCGAAAAAAGCCGATAAAAGACAAAACAACACCTAAAAACCCTGTTGCAAACAGTACAATGGGCAAAGAAGTCCGAAAAGATATTATTGTGGAGGGCAGCGACCCTGCGTTTGCGGATAAGCCAGCAGACGTGAAAACAGCAAATGTGAAAACAGCAGACGTGAAAACAGCAGACGTGAAAACAGCGGACGTGAAAACAGCAGACGTGAAGCCAGCAGACGTGAAGCCAGCAGACGTGAAAACAGCGGACGTGAAAACAGCAGACACAGGTTCGCAAGTAGCGGATAAAGCGACTGAAACAGGTAGTGAATCTGCAAAAACACCTCCAGTTTCAGGGTCTAATTATAAAAATCCAAAACGGAATGTGAGTGCTGATGCGTGTGCGCGAGCGAGCTTGTATGACGTGACTTCGGGCGTGGCTTATCCGGTGCGTGACGTGCCTTGTGCGAATGACAATAATATCGACTTTGCCTTATCGCCTAATAAACGCTATATATTTGTGTTAGAACGCGCAGGCGAAACCCTGCAATCGCGCGAAATATCGACCTTAAATAGCAAAAAATCGGAAATATTCCACCCACGTTTAGATAGCAGAGAAGTGTCGGTTACGCTGCCGAGCGTGAATGTGGCCGTTGCAACTACGACCCCGAAAAAGGCAGAAAATCTGAAAACAGCAGAAAATCCGAAAGACGTAGGAGCGCAAAAAGCCACAGAAACGCCTGTGAAAACGCCGCCTGCGGAAGAAACATTTATCTTAAAAGGCGGCTTGGCTTCCGATAATACGGCAACGGGCAAATCGACCGATTTAAAAGGAACAACCGTGGTTTTATACCACCTCGATAATGAAACGAGTACGACCGAAATTGCGCGTAAGCAGCTGGCGGCCGACAATACTTACGAGTTTTCGGTGAAACAAGGCAACCCTTACCGTCTGGTAGCTGAAAAAACAGGGTTTTTGAAAACAAGCGTGGATTTCACTGCCGATAAAAACACGAATACGCCCGTAACTTCGCAACTTGTTTTACGCGAGAAAAAAGCGAACGTTGCTTTTAAAATAAATAATATTTATTACGAGTTTAATAGCGCAATGCTCACGCCCGAAAGTACGCAAGAACTGACCTCGCTACTGACTTTGCTCAACGATAATCAAACGGCAATTGTGGAAATTAGTGCGCATACCGACAATGTAGGTACGCCTGCAGCCAACCAGTCTATTTCGCAACGTCGGGCGCAAAGTGTGGTCGACTTTCTAACAAGTCATGGTATCAACTCGAATCGCTTACGCGCAAAAGGCTACGGCGCAACGCAACCTATTGCAGATAATAAAACCGAAGCAAGTCGCGCTAAAAACCGTCGTACCGAATTTAAATTGCTCGGAGAGATAAAGAAATAGCAAGGCTTATGAAGGATAAAAAACGCCTGTATCTCACACGAGATACAGGCGTTTTTTGTGATTATTTTTTTAAAACAACTGCCGTTTGTCCGTATATATTGCGGACAGACTCTAATTTTTCCTTCAATTCGCTTCGGTGGAGTTGAACGGTCATGCTTACCGTTGTTAAACCTTTACCGCCTAAACGAGTGACAACGACATCGCCGCGTTCTTTCGCTTTCGCTGTGAGCATTTCTACATTTACAGGGCTTTTAAACGAGCCTAAGGCAATTGTAAATACTTCAACGGCTTCGTTTTTCTTATTTTTTTCAGGTGCAGCATTCGTTTTTGCGGTGGGAACAATGGCTTTAGTAGAAACGATACTCACGGCTTTTACGACGCTTACTTTTTGCGCTTGCTTTTCCTTGCTCGCCATCGGTTCTTTATTCACAGCTGAATTTTGAGAGTCGTTTTCTACCGTATTTCCCGTATTATCGGCTGCGGTACTCATAGGGAATACGCTTGCTTCCGTAGTTGCTTCCGTAGCTGTTTTTGCACTTGTTTTCGCAGGCGTTTTTAGGCCATTTTCTCCGTTTATTCGTTTTGCTGTAGCAATCATCGCACTGGGTTCTTTTTCTGAAGCAATCAATCGCCAGCCTATTGTGAAAATAATTAAAAGAGCGGCGGCGGCTACAGAAACCTCTCGCCAGCTCATTTTCCCCTTATTCCATCTTCGCAAAGGTCTTAATGGAGCCGAAGGGCGAGTGTCTTCCACGTCTTTTTCTAAAGTGGCTTTGGCTCCTGTATTTTCGGCAGGGTTGTAGCTTATGTTTACAACAGGAACGGCTGTAAGCGTTGGCATACCAAACACATCGTTATTATAATTATGCCCTTCGGGTAAAAAGTGAAGCCGTCCGCTCACATCGGCAACAAATCGCCCGACGTTTTTTAGCGAAACAATGCCTTGTAAATTGATGTCTTCCTGCCACGCTTTTACAAATTCTGCAATTTCATGTTCTGCATCGGAGTAAGAATAGGCTTCAGCTTGCGACAAGGCACTTATCAATAAGGCATCATTATGCCGCAATTCGGGGTTGAAAGCGAGTATTTTACTGGGAGGCGTAAGCTTGCTTATCGTTAGGTTTAACTCCGAC
>JBEEMU010000538.1:0-5510 GCA_041192485.1 Bacteroidota bacterium
TCGGACGCAAACTGCACGAAGCCCCCGAAGTGCCTAACTATGGAAAAAGAGGGAAAGGAGTGGCTCTTAGAAATGGCTTGACTTTGGCAATAGAACCTATGGTAAACTTAGGGACACGCGAAGTTAAACAATTAAAAGACGGCTGGACCGTAGTCACACGCGACTTGAAACCCTCCGCTCACTTCGAACATAGTATCGTAGTGCGCCCAAATAAAGCAGAATTTCTCACTACACACGAATATATCGAAGCTGCAATAAAAAATAACTTGGAACTCTATGCTATCTCGCAAAAAATTCCGACCTTTGCGGCTTAATTCGCAATCAAGTCCCTATCAAGGGCAATTTTATCTATAATTTATGTCAAGACAAGGTTTAATAAAGCAAGACGGCACAATAGACGAGGCCATGGCGAACGCAGCATTTCGCGTCCGCTTAGAGAATGGTCACGTCATATTAGCTACCATCTCTGGTAAAATGCGTATGCACTATATCCGCATATTGCCAGGCGATAAAGTTTCAATAGAAATGTCGCCCTACGACCTCACTCGTGGACGCATTACCTATCGTTACAAATAGGCTTGCTCTATACGAAACGATTGTAAACTGGTGTAGCAATACGATGGGAGTAGGGCAAAAGTGGCTGCAATGTCGGCGATGCTCAATGTTAGGTTCGTATTGATACGCTCACAAAGAACGATTATTTCACAACAATTTTCACAAACAAACCAATGAAAGTAAGACCTTCGGTTAAAAAACGCACAGTCGACTGCAAAATTGTACGTCGTAATGGTAAATTGTACGTTATCAACAAAAAAAACCCTAAGTTCAAACAACGTCAAGGGTAATTAGTCATCACAAGTCATTGGTCAGACTGTCGTCAATATGGCGGCAAGTGACTAAGTTTCAACGACTAATGACGTTTTTTTGTAACTTTTAATAAATCTCTATCAACCAAAATGGCTCGTATAGCAGGTATTGATTTGCCGAAAGGCAAAAGAGGCGTTATCGGTCTCACTTATATTTTCGGCATCGGATTGACTACTTCGCGCAATATCTTGGCGCAAGCAGGCATCGACGAAAGTGTAAAAGTACATCAGTGGACAGACGAAAATGTAAACGAAATTCGTCGTATCATCACAGATGAACTCAAAGTTGAAGGACAACTTCGCGGCGAGGTGCAAACAAACATCAAACGCTTGATGGACATTGCTTGCTATCGCGGCTTGCGTCACCGTAAAGGCTTGCCTTTGCGCGGACAACGCACCAAAACGAATGCTCGTACTCGTAAAGGTAAACGTAAAACCGTTGCGAACAAGAAAAAAGTCGGTAAATAATCTAATTAATGAGGGATGCCGAATAGCAGCATAACAAGGAATGAATAACCTTGAAAATCTTTTTCAAGGTATGCTCTTTGCAAATTATACTTAAACCGGTTGTTGCGCTATTTACACTCTTATTTATCTCATTACTCATTAAATTATATAACTAATTATGGCAAAGGCTAAATCAGCAACTGCTGCCGCAAAAGCTAAAGCTAAAAAGCGCAATGTAAAAATTGAGTCAGAAGGGCAGGTGCATATTCGCGCTTCATTCAATAACATCATTGTATCGATGACAAATCGTCAAGGACAAGTCATTTCTTGGGGGTCGGCGGGTAAAGCTGGCTTCCGTGGCTCTAAAAAGAACACGCCTTATGCTGCGCAAATCGCAGCAGCAGATGCCGCTAAGGTTGCATTCGAGGCAGGTATGCGTTCTTGTGTTGTATTCGTTAAAGGTCCAGGCTCTGGACGTGAATCGGCTATTCGTGCTGTAAACAATACGGGTATTACAGTAACAGAAATCCGCGACATCACGCCACAGCCGCACAACGGTTGCCGCCCTCCTAAACGTCGTCGTGTATAATATGACATCGGTGCTTTAAGCTGTTAGCAAAGATTTTTGCATAAAAATCAAGTAAACAGCAAAGCAAGTTTTTAATTAAAATTTAATCATAAAGCGTGTATTTCCTCCTAAACTAAATTTAGAAAGGTTTATATACAGCTTTTAAAACTAAACTTTCAAAACTGCGTAGCTACAATGGCACGATATAGAGGTCCGAAAACGAAAAAATCACGCGCATTCGGCGAGTCGATTTTTGGTTTCGATAAGGCGTTTGAACGCCGTAAATATGCTCCGGGACAGCATGGCTTAACAAAAAAGCGCAAGCAACGCTCGGATTATGCAATTCAATTGCAAGAAAAACAAAAAGCAAAATATATGTATGGCGTTCTTGAACGTCAATTCCGCAACCTATTCGAAAGAGCGCATGCAAAAAGCGGCGTAACAGGTGAGGTTTTATTACAATTATTAGAAGCTCGCTTAGATAATGTTGTTTACCGCTTAGGTTTGTCCTCGAGCCGCGCTGGCGCTCGCCAGATGGTTTTACACAAACATATCACCGTAAATGGTATTGTAACCAATATCCCTTCTGCTTCTCTCCGTGCGGGCGATGTAATTGCTGTTCGTGGCAAATCGCAAGGTTTAGAAATGGTACAAGGCGCTGTAAATGCAACGAATGTTACTCGTTACCCTTGGTTGCAATGGAATCCTGACAAAATGGAAGGCGTAGTGTTGGCAAGCCCAACACGCGAGCAAATTCCAGAAAACATCAACGAACAATTAATCGTTGAATTGTACTCGAAATAGTGTCATAATGATATATATGTGGCTGGTTGCAAAGTGGGAAACTACTTTGCTACTCGCTACATTGTGTCGTATAAGCAAACAAACATTAGGCTAGAACCTTCATAATATACACATTATGAGTATTTTAAATTTCCAGAAACCGGAAAAAATATTGATGCAAAAGGCTACGGATTTCGAAGGTACCTTTGAATTCAAGCCCCTCGAACCTGGCTTTGGACAGACGGTTGGTAACTCTATCCGTCGAGTGTTGCTTTCCTCGTTAGAAGGCTATGCTATTTCTGCCGTGCATATTCAGGGCGTACCACATGAGTTTGCTACTATCAAAGGCGTAGTAGAAGACGTTGTGGACATTATCCTCAACCTCAAACAAGTCCGTTTGAAAAAAGTGTTGCAAGATGACGACTCTGTTTCTGACAAAATTTATGTAAGTATCAGTGGTAAAGGACAATTTAAAGCAGGCGATATCGAGGATAGCACAAATGTGTTTGAGGTGATGAACCCTGAATTTGTTATTTGCAACTTAGATACTTCTGTTACTTTAGACATTCAGTTTACGGTAACGAAAGGACGCGGCTATGTGCCAGCTGATGATACCTTGCCAAAAGACGCAAATATCGGACATATTCCGATTGATGCTATTTATACGCCTATCAAAAACGTTTCTTATTCGGTAGCTCCTTTCCGCGTTGCACAACGCACCGACTATGAAAAACTAACGATAGAATTGAAAACAGACGGAACTATTCATCCTGAAGAAGCCATCAAACAAGCTGCAAAAATCATGATTCAGCATTTAATGTTGATTTCAGATGAAAATATCTCGTTTGAAGCTCCTGTTAAAGAAGAAGACAATGTGGTTGATGAGCATATCTTAGTGATGCGCAAATTGCTTAAAACTTCCTTGGAAGACCTCGACCTTTCTGTTCGCGCATACAACTGCTTGAAAGCCGCTAAAATCAATACTTTATACGAATTGGTTCGATACGATATGAATGAATTATTGAAATTCCGCAATTTCGGTAAAAAATCGCTCGTTGAAATAGAAGAACTTTTGGTGGAAAAAGGCTTGACCTTTGGCATGGACTTGAGTAAATATAAATTAGATGAAGAGTAAGGGTTTCGTTGTATCTGGCTTCGTTACATCTTGGTTTCTTCTATTTTCTCTTTTTATACGAATTAAATTTATTTTTTAATTTTGAAATACCCAAAAGTCTTGAACTTTCTTTTTTAAGAAATATAGAGATGGGAAATTATTATGCGTCACGGCAATAAAATAAATCATTTAGGTAGAAAAACGGGACACCGTGCGGCATTGTTGCGCAACTTAGCAATCGCTTTGTTTACGCACAAACGCATTACTACCACTTTGGCGAAAGCTAAAGAACTTCGCATTTTCGTTGAACCGCTCATCACGAAGGCGAAGGACAATACCACGCACAATCATCGCTTGGTATTTAGTTCATTACAGAACAAAGAAGCGGTAAAATTACTTTTCGGCGATATTCGCGAAAAAGTGGGTGACCGCCCAGGCGGTTATACGCGCATTTTACGCACAGGGTTCCGTCAAGGCGACGCTGCCGAAACTTGTTTCATCGAGCTTGTTGATTACAACGAAGCAATGTTGAAAACAGTTGGTGGTGGCAAAGACGAAAGCGTCACTAAAAAACGCACTCGCCGTAGCCGCGGAGCTGCTAAACAAGAAGCAACCGATATGGCCGTTGAAACACCTGCATCAGAAGTTGCCGAAGCTACTGAAGAACCAGCAGCAGAGTAGGTTTTATAAACCAAATACTTTTAAGCGACTACCCATCATTTTGATAGGTAGTCGCTTTTATTTTAACTTACACTTTCACAAACCTCCCGACCATTTTGCTATTTTTACCCGAAAGATGAATAAAATAGCTGTCTTGCGGCAAATTATCGCTGTTTAAAACGGTCATCGTTTCCCTTATTCTTTGGTAAGGAGCGTGTGAAAGACAACTTGGACAGGTTTAATACTACAGTGCTGCTGCACCTTACCGAATGTGCCGTTATTTTTTTGCTACAAATACTACGGCGCTACTGTAGCTCAAACCTGTCTAAGTTAAGATTTACTCGTTCCTAAGAACGGTTTGCCCGAATACGTTGAGGATTTGTAAATCGTAGGTTTTGAAGTTACTGACACCTCAAAGATGTCGGTAACTTTTTGCTTTTTTGCCAAAATAATTTACTCTACCACTAACTTTCCTTGTGCGAGCAAACTACCTCCTTTGCTTATTTTATAAAAATAGCAGCCTTGCGGCAAATTATCGCGTTGCAAAGTCAATTCGTTGCTTGTAAAAGTCTGCCTTTTTACGGGTTGCCCGAGTGTGTTGTAAAGCGTAAAAACAGTATTTTCGAAGTTACTGACACCCTCAAGGCGGTAACTTATGGTCGTAAAATCGTGCATCGGATTTGGCATTATTTTCACATTAAGTAATTGATTATCAATAGTTTGTGGCGAAGTTAAAAATACCATAGAAAGGTCTTCGCCGATGGTGTGCGTATAAATATTCGTCGCAACAGGTGCATTTACATCAAAATAAATTTGCGCTTGATTATTGATAGTTGTACCTACGGTGAGATTTGGTTTTGTGCGAATTTTGTAGGCCACAAAGCCGTGTGATTGCGCTTCATTTGTCGTAGAATCGGGTAGCAAAATGTTTTGAAATAAAAATTCTAAAACGCCATTTGCTTTCAGAGAGTAGGTCATCGGGTGACTCGATGCACCGATGCGGAGCGTTGTTAAGTCTAATTCGACGGGCAATTTGTCTAAAACACGGACAACAAACGCCGTGTCGTTGCCT
>JBEEMU010000539.1:0-4901 GCA_041192485.1 Bacteroidota bacterium
CAAAATCGGTCACTTCCTCGATACAGCGATTAGAACCGAAGTCAAAAGCAGCAAAAAAAGGTAATGCCGCCGCCGCTCCGCCGCCTATCGGTAGGGCTGATAATACAGTAGGGGCACAAAATATACCGCGCCCTGCGCCTGCAATGCCACAAATGGCACATAATGCACAGGTTGTGGCTATGGAAAACGAAGATAGACCTGTTGTAAATTTTGATAACGTAGCAGTAGGGCAGGTTTTCATCGATGATGTAAAAGAAGCAGTTGCAGTAAAGATTGATGAAGCCAAAATGGAAGAAAAAGAAATAAACAAAATGGCACTCGGTGGCGAAGTTCAGCAAAAAATAGTGGAGCTTCCCGCTGCTCTTGGCGATGAGTTGAAGCGAGTTAAAAAAGAGGAAATTGCTGGTGATGATGCGGGTAAAGCGGTTGCTGGTATACAAATTGCGAATAAAAAAGTAGCGATGGGAGGAAAACAAGGCAATATTCGCGGTCAAAAAGACTTTAAAGTTCCGATTTTAAATGACCAAATTGCTCAAACTATTCGCTATAAAGAAGCAAAAGAGTTTTACTCGCCTGCTTATACGGTGCGTGAAGCGGTGAAAGCGCGGACTGACTTTCGCAAAACATTGTATTGGAACCCGAATGTGCAGGTTGGTAAAAACGGACGGGCGACGATTGAGTTTTATGCAAGCGATGATGTGACGCAGTTTCGGGCAATCGCCGAAGGTTTTGCCGTTGATGGCGGCATCGGGAGGTGCGAAGCCGTATTTTTTACACAACTCCCCGTACAAATGACGGTTAAAATGCCGACACAGGTGCTTACAGGCGACGAAGTGAGTATTCCTCTGACCGTTACGAATAATAGCAGCGAGCCTATTTCTACGAAATTAGACATTATTACCCCTAAATGCTTCGTTGCAACGGCGCAAAACATCAATACCTTGACTTTAAACGCAAATGAAAGCAAAACTACTTACCTTACTTATATGATTACCGCAGATTCGTTGGGCAAAAATAGTTTTGAAGTGTATTTGCATAGCAGCGATGGGCATGATGACCATTTTACAGAAACTGTTAAAGTCAATCCGCGCGGTTTTCCTATAAATATGGTGTTTAGTGGCGAAAAAACAGGGGAAAAGCATGATTTTATGGTGCAAGCTGCCGTTCAAGGCTCTATTAAATGCAACGTTACGGCGCACCCTTCTACGGTAGGAGAGGTGATGAGCGGCATGGAAAGCCTATTGCACACCCCCGGAGGATGTTTTGAGCAAACAAGTTCGTCTAATTACCCGAATGTGATGGTTTTGGACTATCTTCATGAAACAAATACTTATAATCAAGACATTGAAGCGCGTTGTAAGGGCTATTTAGACGGTGGTTACAAAATTTTATCGGGCTATGAGTGTAAAACAGGTGGCTTTCATTGGTGGGGCGGCGCAACTGGCCACGAAACGCTGTCGGCTTATGGTTTGATGGAATTTATGGATATGAAACGGGTGTATAAAGTTGATGAAAGTATTATAGAACGGGCTAAAAAATTCTTATTTTCACGAAAAGACGGCAAAGGTTCGTGGTTAGACGTGGGCGGTGCTTTACACACTT
This sequence comes from Bacteroidota bacterium, assembly GCA_041192485.1. Classification (GTDB taxonomy): domain Bacteria; phylum Bacteroidota; class Bacteroidia; order Chitinophagales; family Saprospiraceae; genus JBEEMU01. Next base: position 1,603 of record JBEEMU010000539.1, read on the forward strand.
GGGTTACAAATAGTGCGGTGCGCGACGCTTATATAACGTGGGCAATGACAGAAGCAGGCTTTGGAAGCGAATTGAAACCCGAAATAGAAAATGTGGTGGAAGTTGCAAAAAAAGAGAAAGACCCCTACGTCATTGCCTTAGCTGCCCTCGCTTGTGCAAATGCGAAAAACGAAAATGCGGATAAGTTGATGGCTATTTTATTGGAAAGCCAAGCAAAAGATGGCTCTTTCACAGGACTTAAGCACTCGGTTACGGCTTCTACGGGACACGCTCTCGCCATAGAAACAACGTCTTTGGCGGCTTTGGCAATGATGAAAACTAAAAAAGGCTTGGGCAAATTAGATGCGGCAATAGGCTTTTTAAAAGCAGGAAAAACAGCCTTCGGATATGGCAACACGCAGGCTACTGTTTTAACCTTGAAAGCAATATTAGAACACACAAAATACAGTAAACGCACGACTGAAGCAGGTGATATGGTGGTTTATATAGATGGTAAGAAACGGGCTGCGGCTCACTTTTTACCTGACACAAAAGGTGATATTATTATTGCTGGTTTGGAGCGTTATTTAACCGATGGGCAGCATAATATTGAGGTTCGCTTTGAAGGCTGTAAAGATGCACTGCCTTATGAAGTAACTATTGCTTACACAACGACGCAACCTGTTTCACAAACTGCTTGTAAGATTGATGTTTCTACTAAATTAGACAAAGAAAGCTGCAAAATGGGCGAAACGGTGCGTTTGACAACTATTTTGGCCAATAAAACAGGCGAAGCGGTGCCGAGTACGATGGCAATTATTGGTATTCCAGCAGGACTTTCGCCGCAACCTTGGCAACTAAAAGAGCTGCAAGAGAAACATATTGCCGATTATTATGAAATATTTGACGGATATGTCGTTTTGCATTATGCCAGCTTAACACCGAATGAGAAACGCATAATTAATTTGGACTTAAAAGCCGATATTCCTGGCTATTTTGAGGCTCCTGCAACCGCTGCATTTCTTTATTATACGAATGAATTTAAAGATTGGGACAAACCAACAAAAATAAAAGTGATTATTTAGCTTTTTAGATACCAAATAAATAAAAAGACCGCCTCTTGCATAAGCAAGGGCGGTCTTTTCTTTATTTTTGGTATCTCTTTTTTATAAAAAACGGCAAATAGATTAAATACTTAAACCTTTAACAAGTTTATATTCTTCTGATTGTGTGCCATAAGTGGCTTTTATATAGGCTTTTATGCGCAAAGAACGGTCTTTTAGCTCTGTATAGGCGGCGTTACGCGCTACACGACTGGCACGGATAGCTTGAAAAGCGGTAGCTACTTGGCTATTAAGCGTATTGATATTGGTAAGAATAGCTTGTAAACCTGCTATTTTGATAGTGGGATTGCTTGGGTTATAATTTGGCAGCTGTATAAGATTGTTTATTATATTGGCAAAATATTGGGTGGAAGAACCGTAAGATTGTTCGCTTCTTGAAATGGTCGTTTCAGGCGTTGTTTCGGTTGCGGCAATATGAATGATTTTTGTATTGCGAATGGTTTTAATAGCGGCATCTATTTGTTTGAAATGGATACTGCTTTTGCCATATTGCGCCTCTGTTGCCGCACGAATATTTGGCAATACTTTAAATATACTATTCGTATTATTACGAAAAGCGTCGTAACGCAAAGACACTGCCGTATTATAGTTTTGTTTGGCATTATTTGCGTTGGTGTTTGCATCATTAACGTTATCGAGTAAGATGCTATACTCGGCTGGGCTTTCGTCTATACGCGGCGGCGAGAAGCCTGGAAGGTTTAAGATGTAATTTTTAAGGTTTTTAGCGCGTAAATAACGTGCGCCGAACGAGGATTCTATTGATATTGGCATAATTTGTTATAAAATATAGATTATGAGTTAAAATATAAGTTTTTAAATTAGTTGGATAACATTATTAATAACGATATTTTTAGTAAAAAGGTTGCATGGATAAGGTAATTTTAACAATATTTTAACAATATTTTAACAAAATTTATCAATATTTTAACAAAACTTATCAATATGCTCGTGAGGTTTGTCAATATGCTCGTGAGGTTTGTCAATATGCTCGTGAGGTTTGTCAATATGCTTTTGATGTCTGTCAATATGCTCGTGATGTCTGTCAAAATGCTTTTATTCTATAAACACTTCATCTATAAAGATAAACGCATCATAGCCTGCCCCTGCGTGCCAAGAAGGAATTATGCCTAAATTTTTAGCTTTGATGCGTATATAGCGAACTTTTATTGGCGTTATTTTCGTTTTATAATCGCGTATAAGCGTTTCCATGTTTTCAGGTGCAATATCTGTTTTAATTGTGGCAATTTTTGTAAAATTTTCATTATCTAAGGAGCTTTCAAAGTCAATTTGTGTGGGCATCCATATCCAGCTACGCGCATTTTGTAAAAAACTACCACCTAATTGACTAATTTCTGTTTCTTTTTGCAAATCGATGATGGCTATAAAATCTTGCGATTGATAGCCTTGCCATTCGCTTGACGCAAAGTTTAAGGGGCCGCGCAAACCATCTATCAAACCGATAGCACCGCCGCCCGTATATTGTCGATTATAGGTTGAAAATAGTTTAACTGTCCAATTATGCGGCAATTTATGCAGTTTTGCGGTGACAATAGGACTTTTTTTGTTTGTATTACTTACCGAAAGGGCTTGTATGGTTGCTGTTCTATCAATTATAAAAGGGTTGGTGTAAAGCAAATTTGGTTCTTTTTCATCAATACTGTATAAAATAGACGCATTTTTTGCCGTTGTTTTTACGCTAATTTTTACACTATCTTTAAATACTCGTTCGGAGGATTCAATAATGGGTACAGTGACAAAATCACTTTCTATATGGGTATCCGAGAAACTTGTAAACCAGCTTTTATTGGGCTTATCGGTCATTTCTATTTCTAAAATGCCGCCATTTTCTAAATCGTTGTGTTTAAAAAATGTAGCGTGGTGCGGCTTTCCATTTAATTTAACTGAGTTTATATAAACAGCTGATTTACTATTATTTATAGTCTTAATTTCAACTATTTTACCGTTTTCCAAGTGTATTTTAACGTGTTTAAATAGGGGCGAACCAAAGTCGTATTGTGGCAAACCGGGTGTAACTTCATAAAAACCAAGACTACTTAATAGAAACCACGCCGACATTTGTCCGCAGTCTTCATTGCCGATTAAGCCATCGGGTGTAGGTTTATAAAAATCGGTTAAAATAGTGCGCACTAAGCGTTGCGTTTTAAAAGGTTGGTCGCCATAATTGTATAAATAGGC
>JBEEMU010000540.1:0-5840 GCA_041192485.1 Bacteroidota bacterium
CTTTTTCTGTTTTATAATCGCCGTAGCCTGGTGCTAAAATTTGGCCAAGTTCTGCTACGAAAACATTGTCCACATTTTCAACATTGGTTAAGAAATTCCACGATGCGCCAATAGCCAAAAACGGCAAAATACTCGTTTCAATATCCGCTTTAGCGGTGTGGCGGAAGCGGTATTTCAGTACATTATTGGCGGAAGCCGAACCGAAATAGCTTGCTTCGCCTGCGGTTAAAGGGCGATTAGTCGGGATAGAATCGAAGGCGCGGTTTATTTTAGTCCAGTTTAAAAATACAGGGTCTATATAAGTGTAACCGATTAAAGCCTGTGTGTTTTTGCCCAAAATCTTACCTTCGCCAGCCAAAGTAATATCAAAACCGCTTACACGAGTATCGCCGATATTTGTAGAAGAAAAACCGAGTATTGGCGATAGTAGGTTTGTGCCGCCGAAGGTGAATTCCATCATATTTTGATATTCGGTGGTGAAAACCGATGCGTCTAAAAAGCCTCTCCAATTCGATATTTTCAAGCCTTGTTTGACCCCAATTTCTGCCGACCAACCGGTTTCCGATTTTAAATTTTCGTTCAAATCAATCCACAACAAGCCGCCGAGTTTTGTTTGAATAAACTTTTCGGCAACCGTCGGGTAGCGATAGCCCTGCCCCCACGATGCGCGGATAAACGTAAATTCGGCGGGCTGATAATTGATGCCCGCACGGAAAACAGGTTTCGCTTCTTGCTCGCTTTTTGCCGCAACAAACACCGTATCTGTTGGGTTCACTTCCAATAAACGCAAGTGCGCAAAGCGCGGATTTTTCAGCGTATTACTTTCATAACGCGCACCTCCCGACACCGATAAATTATGCCATTTACTGCCTTTTACTAAATGGAATTTTTTATCAACTTGCAAATAAGCTGCTAAATTGCTGCTCGTAATTAACGCATTGCTAAACAACGGCGAAAAAGTAGTCGTACTCGAACCTACAATCCCTGCAACCGTTGTGAGTTCCAAATTCTCAAAATTACGCGAAAACTGATATTCGCCATACATATAATCACTTGTATTCGACTGGTCGGTGCCGTCATTCGCAATGTTTTTATTGGAAACGTGCAACAAGCGAGTCAATATTTTATGCGTATTGGCATTTTTATCGATATAGGTAACGTAGGGGTCTAATGAGAAGCGCAAGACCTCCGAATTTGTCAAAATAGGGTCTTTCGAGCCGAGCGGTATCAAGGGGAGTAATGACTTTGTGGAATCGCCGTTCCAAAGGAAAAAAGAGGTGCTTTTGCCTTTATTTACATTGAAATTAACGCCTGCCGACAGGTTTTCGCTAAAGCGGTAGCGTGTATAAGTGTTAAAACGGGCATAATCGGTATTTTCTCCTTTGCGGAAACTTTCATTTTTTTTGTAAAAACTGCCCACTGCCAAATCGAATTTGCCGAATTTTTGGCGATGCGCCAATGAAAAACCAATTTCGTAAGGTTTGCCGCGTACATAAGAATCGCCCCACCATTGTGCGCCAGCAAGTTTCGGCGCGTCGTAGGCTGTTGCAAAAGTAGCAAACTTCGTGATAGGGTCGGTTTTCGCGAACGCTGTGCGGATATTGATAATGCCATTCAAGGCCGACGAGCCGTAAAGCGCGGACGACGCGCCTTTTACGATTTCTACTTGCTCGATGTTTTCCACTGGAATATCGTTCCAGTTCGGCAAACCTGCATCGCCTTGCAGCGCAGGCAAGTCGTTTACCAGCAGCAGCACGCGGCTCCCTGCGCCATACGACCAGCCCGAGCCTCCGCGAATATTTGCTTGTCCATCTACAATATTTACGCCCGGAACTTTGTCAATCGCTTTGTCAATAGACGACGACGACGAGTTTTCAATAAGCGAAGGTTTGATAACTTCGAGCGAAACCGTTACTTCGCCCAATGGTTTTGCGAATTTTCCGCTTGTCACCGTCACCGTTTGTAAAACGCTCGGCGTTTCGCCTAATTTTACATCGACTACTTGTATTTCGCCGTTTTTGATAGTTATTTTTTTCGTAATAACATCATAGCCTACATACGAAAACTCAATATTATAAGTACCCGCAGTCAAAGGCAGTTCGTATTTTCCGTCGGCATCGGTACTCGTTGCAGTCGTTGTTTTGGCAACGGTAACGGTTGCGCCTACCAAGGGTTCTTTGGCATCGCTAACAATTCCTTTCAGTATTGTTTGCTGCGCCCAAGCTGTTGCGCTTGCCAAAGTAAGGGCAAAAAATAGTAAAAATTTGTTCATAAAATAAAAAAAGGGTTTGAAAAATTGGTTTGTTCTTGGTAATTTTGTGCGTTTGGCTACCCCTGAAACCTATAGGGTTTTCGAAACCACAGGTTTGAACTAAGTATTCCCATTAGGGCGATGATTATACTTATGAGAAGTAGTTTTGCGAGAAGTTTGTTGTTTAGTTCCTTTATTTATAAGGACTTATTGATGCAAAAAATCGCAAACTAAAGGAATTTTAGTATAACTTTTCAACGTATCAACCAAAAGGGAATAATTGCCTATTTTATAGTGTAGGTTACTTACGCACACTCAATAAGTAATCGGCAATCGTGTCTTGAAACGCCTCTTCGTCCTTATCGTGGAAACAGATACGCAAAGGTAGCACAAATATTGGTAATTGGTAGTCGCGCAGCAGATTTAAATGCAATTCTAAACGAATGGCATCTTTCTCGGTTGTTAAAATGATTTTATTCCGCGAATTTAAGCGTTCATACTCATTTTTAAGCGTACCAATATCTGTTTTTTCAAAAAAATAATGGTCAGGAAACTCTAAGGTGCGGATTGTGTTCACTTTTTGGCGCAAATAATCTAATAAATAATCGGTATTTGCAATAGCCGAAATCAGTAAAATGTCGGTGCCAGTAGTTAGTTGCGTGGTTAAAGACGGATATTGAAACCGGTAAGGTGCTTGGTATTCATAATACGAGAAAAATATTTTTTGATGCGGATAAGGCTTTATTTCATCAATCATTTTTTGCCTGTTTTCGGCAGAAAGGGTGGGCGGACATTTAGAAATGATAATCGTATCGGCGCGTTGATAGCCGCTTCGCCATTCGCGCAAGCGGCCCGACGGTAGCAAGTAGTCGCGTGTAAAGGGCAAACTATATTCGGTAAGCAAGATGCTGAAACCTGCTTGCACGGCGCGGTGTTGCAGCGAGTCGTCTAATAAAATGCACTGTAAATTGGGGCGATTCCCCATCAAATTTATGATGCCATAAGAGCGATTTTCGGCAACGGCAACCGTCACATCGCTATATTTTCTAAAATACTGCATCGGCTCGTCGCCTGCGTCGGTTGCGGTCGTGTTTTCAGTAAGTAGCAAAAAGCCGCGTGTTTTTCGTTTATACCCTCTGCTTAAAATGCCCACGTTTATATAAGTGCGCAAAAAATCGGCAAGGTATTCAACGTGAGGTGTTTTGCCACTGCCGCCCACACTCAAGTTGCCTACGCCGATAACGGGTACGCTAAACTCGGTGCTGCGCAATATTTCTTGTCGGTACAAGAGGTCGTGAATAGCCACGCCTAAGCCGTAAAGCAAGGAAAAAGGAGCTAATAAGATTTTGAATAATGGGTGCAACGTGCTATTATATAAAATGAGTATAATACAACCAAACAAACCCTAATGCCATTCAACGCAAGAATTTGAATGGCATTAAGGTTTAGTGGTTTTTTAAAACGCGATGACAGCAAAAAAAGCTGATTTTAGAACGGTAAATCATCGTCAGCAGCGGGAGCGGCTGGTTCTTTGGTCGGGAAATTATCGCCCGATGCGGCGGCGGGTGCGGTAGGCGGCGGTGCAGCTTGTGTGCTACCGTTGATGCGCTCTAATCGCCAACAGTCAAGGCTGGTGATGTAGCCGTTGCGGCCGTCTTTGCTCCAGGCTCTACCGCGCAAATTGAAAGACACTTTCACTTGGTCGCCCAATTTGTAGCTGTCTAATTGCGAGCAACGGTCTTGCGTCATCTGAAATTTAATCATTTGCGGATACTGCCCGTCTTGCTCTTCTAGCACAAATTCGCGCAAACGAAATGATTCCGTTTTTTGTTCAGTTACACTTATTTCGTGTAATTTGCCCTCTATTTCGAAAGAAGCCATACTTTAATGTTATTTTTAATTTTTTATGGAAAGGAGTTTATAATATCTGACAAAGGTACGACGAAGATTTGTAATTTTAAAATTAAAATAATATTTTTTCTGGATTTAAAATACCTTTCGGGTCAAACACCGTTTTAATGCCCTTCATCAGGGCGAGTTCTACGGGTGTGAAAACAATATCCATGTAATCGCGCTGCACATAGCCGATGCCGTGTTCGCCCGAAAGGGTGCCGCCGAGTGACTTAACTAAGGTGAAAATTTCGCGAATTCCTTTCGGCAAATCGTTTTGCCAAACGTCTTCGCTAAGGTTGCCTTTTATAATATTGACGTGTAAATTGCCGTCGCCTGCGTGGCCATAGCAAACCGATTTGAAGCCGTATTTTGCGCCAATCGCTTTCACGCCTGCTAAGAGTTTGGGCAATTCGGCGCGTGGAACAACCGTGTCTTCCTCTTTATAAACCGACTGCGTTTTCACGGCGTTCGCTACATTGCGGCGCATACGCCAAAGGTCGGTTTTTTGCGTTTCATTGTCAGCAAAAAGTATTTCGCCGCAGTCAAATTGAAGCATCAATTCGTAAATTTTTTCGCAATCCGTTTGTAAAACACCGCTATCATGCCCATCTACTTCGATTAAAAGGTGGGCTTGCGCATCGTCTAACACGCTATTTGGCAAATTATTCACCTCGCCGATATAGGCGATAGCCCAATCGATGGCATCTCGTTCCATAAATTCGAGACCGCTTGGCGTGATGCCTGCTTCAAAGATAGCGGCAACGGCTTCGCAAGCGCGAGTAGGCGACCGAAACGGCACGAGCATCAGCAAATTAAAGGGCGGGTAGGGCAGTAATTTCAAGACAATTTTGGTAATAATGCCTAATGTACCTTCGCTGCCCACCAATAATTGCGTGAGGTTGTAGCCTGTCGAGTTTTTCAAGGTATTCGCGCCCGTCCACACAATTTCGCCATTCGGAAGCACCACTTCCAAGTTTAACACATAATCTTTGACAACCCCGTATTTCACCGCTTTCGGGCCGCCTGCGTTCGTGTTTACATTGCCACCTATATGCGACCAGCCGCGACTGCTTGGGTCGGGCGGGTAAAACAGGCCTTGCTCGCGAAGCGTGTTTTGCAGTATTTCGGTCACAACGCCCGGCTCGGTCGTCACCTGATAGTTTTTGCTATCGATGCTTAAAATTTGGTTAAACCGCTCCATACTAAGCAACACGCCGCCGCAAACGGGCAGTGCGCCGCCCGCCAAACCGCTGCCGCCGCCGCGTGGCGTAACGCAAATATTATGCGCATCGCAATAGCGCATAATCGCGCTAACTTCGGCCACACACTGCGGCCGCAGCACGATATGCGGTTCAAAAACCAAGTCTTCGGTTTCGTCGTGGCCATATTTTTGGCGATTTTCGGGGTCGGTATGGCAAAAATTTGCGCCCAACAGCTCTTCAAAAAAATGTTCCGCCTCGGCTTCTATTTTTGTAAATGTGTTTTCAGAAACGTTCATCGCTATCAAATTAAGGCTGCAAATGTATTGCTTTTTTTGTTGCCACTCGTTATAAAATTGCCAATTCTATCATTTTTTTTGCTTTTTTTTTAAAGTGACAATCGAAACCTTGCAACTATCAATTATTTGTCCTACCTTTGCCAAGTACTCCGAACACCACCATCAACCGTCCATTTTCATTTTTCAAACCATTTCATT
>JBEEMU010000541.1:0-4684 GCA_041192485.1 Bacteroidota bacterium
TCGGCTGATAGTGTATTTCGGCTGTAAATAACTGAAAATCAAGCGTTTCTACTTGTAAATACTCGGCAGTTGTTTGCGCAAAGTGCCTGCACGCAAAAGCGGATTTTTGTACTTCTGCAATACCTTGCACAACGGGTTTACCTACTTCTTCAGCAATGATGGTAGCGAGGGTTTCGGCATTTTCATCGAGCGCATCGGCAATTTTATGCAAATAATTGGCGCGTTCTCGATAGCTTAGGTCGCGCCAGTTTTGCTGCCACGCAGCCTCTGTTTTTATAATTTTTTGACGCAGTTTTTTATTTTTTATAATGATTTTTGACGTTGATTTTTATTTTAGAAATTGTTGGCTACTCTTCAAATCTTGCGGGTTTCAAAAATCTGTAAGCTTTGATAAACTTATCTTTTAATGCGCCGCAGGCTTTTTTATACTTTTTATGAAAAAAAAGAACAACGAACAACAAACCTAAAGCACCATAAACTCAGTTCTGCGGTTTCTTGCCTTGCCTTCGGGCGTGTCGGTCGTATCGATGGGTTGGCTTTCGCCAAAGCCTTTTGCTGTAAGGCGTTGATTTTCAATACCCATTCGGATTAAATAATCGCGCACCGAAGCAGCGCGGCGTTCGGATAGTAGTAGGTTTGCTTTTTCGCTGCCGTCGGTATCGGTATGTCCGCCTATTTGTATTTTAATCGTCGGGTTTTCGTTTAATAAATCGACTAAACGGTTGAGTTCGCCGAATGATTCGGGGAGCAGCTCGTAGGAACTTGTGTTAAAAAAGACGTTCCGCAAGACAATGGAATTGCCCGTTTTTGCTGTCATTGGTTGGTCTTTTTTCGCTTCTTCTTTTTTCGGTAGGTTCAAATCGGCCGTGATTTCAAACGGTTTCTCTGAAGAAAACAACCCTTTTAACGAAAAGTTATCGGAATAGAACAAATAATTTTTTGCGGAAGCATTGAACCCGTAATTTCTATCCGTTGGAAGCGGCATTAAAAAACTGCCCGACGAATCGGTGCGAATTTCGGAGGTTGTTTTTTGCGTTTTCAAGTCGGTTAGGTTGCAAATTGCATTTGCAATCGGCTTTTTAGTGAGGGCATCGCGCACGATACCGCGTACAAAAGTAGTCGGAATGGCGCGAGCATAATCGGGGAGCGTGAAAGAGTAGAGGTCTAAACCGCCGTGTGTGTCGTCGGGGCGTTGTGCCGAGTAAATCGCCGTTTTGCCGTCGGGTGCTACGATGAGCGACCAGTCGCGCCCTTCGGTGTTGATAGGATAGCCCAAATTGATGGGTTTTGACCAGTTGCCTGCCGAGTCTTTTCGCGTGACGAAAATATCGCTTTTGCCCATACCCGCCAGCCCTTGCGACGAGAAATACAAAGTTACGCCGTCGGCATGAATGAAGGGCGAATTTTCCGATTCGGGTGTATTGATAATCGTGGGCAGCGGTAGGGGATAGCACCAAGAGCCATCTGCATTTCGGGTGCTTGTCCAAATATCGTCTTCTCCCTCGCTAATCGGGCGGCCTGTGCTAAAATAAAGTGTTTTTCCATCGGCAGAAAGCGACGAATGGCCTTCCCAATAAATAGAGTTGACGGGTTTTCCAAAATTTTGCGGCTGCGTCCACTGCCCGTTTTTTGAAGTCAGAGATATAAAAATCGCAATTCCCCATTCCTTCGGGGCGATTGCAGGCACTAAAAACAATAGTTTTGCCGTTTGCAGAGATAGTTTGCGCCCCTTCATTTAGCTCGGTATTGATGGGTTCGCCCATGTTTTTGCGCATTGTCCAATGGTCTTTATTGCGCTGTGCCGTATAAAAATCTTCGTTGCGTTTGCCGTCTCCTGCCACCACCATCATCGTGTATATCAGCGTGTTACCGTCCAGCGAAAGGGAGGGCAGGTATTCATCGTTAGTCGTATTGATGCTATCCCCCAAGTTTTTAGGTGAAAAAGGCACTGGATTTGCGTAGGCTTTTTCGCGAAAAACACAGTAGTTAGCGCGGCGTTTTGCATCGCCTGTTAGTTGCGGGTCGCGCTGCTGCTTTAAGAAATTACGGTAATTATCGGCGGCTTTCGCCCAATTTTTTGCTTTTTCTTCCAATAATCCCAAGGTAAAATAGGTTTGAGGCTTATAGGAAGCACTCAAAATTACGACACGCTCATAAGCCGCTTTTGCCTCGTCATACCGTTTTTGGCTATAGTAAAATTCGCCGAGCTGCCAGTAAGCGTCGATAAAGTCGGGACTGAGTTCGAGGGCTTTTTTTAAAAATTTTTCCGCCTTTTTCCTATTATTTTCGGGATTTTCGGGGTATTTTTCTTTAATATAAAACACACCATCTTCATAAGCCGACAATGCCTTTTTAGAAGCATTGCCTAGCGACGTATAGTTTGTCTGCGCTTTTACAAGTGAAAAAACACAAAAAATTAGCAAAAAAATGCTTTTTATTCTCAACATATTTTTTCTTTAGTTAGTTGTTTTTTTTAGCTGTATAAGTTTTTAACGGTTTTTTTGTAAGGTAGTAAATAAGCACCTGCGGCAAAATAAACACGGTTATCATTACATCAGAACGTCCTATTTAACGGGGTTTTAATGTAGCGATTATTTATACACTACTACTTAGTATTCCCATTCGGGCGATAGATTAAAACATATAAGCAACTATTTTTAAACATAGTACCTTATGTGGTTCAAAAAAAACTTATGTGGTTTTAAAAAACTTATGTGGTTTAAAAATAAACTAAAAAAGGTAAAACGCAGCGTTTCCGCCAAAAATAGTTAGCATCAGAAAAATCTAAAAGACCTCTCTACAATTTATGTATTTTCACCGTTTTTTCGCTGTTTTGGCTGCACATTTTCACAAAATAAGTGCCAGTTGGCAGCTGTGCCAAACTCACTTCGGTGGTTAAACTGTTTGGTTTTGTTTGCAGTTCGGTTTGTCCTAATACGTTGTAAACCGTAACCGTCGTGAGCGGCATTTTACACGAAAGTGTCAAAATATCGTTCACAGGATTTGGAAAGTGCGAAAAATTAGTTTCCGACGTGTTTTTGGTGGCAAGAACGTCGGTAATTACGAGTTTATAATCCTCTACCTGCCCAAAACCCGAAGGAATGAAGCAGGCAACGTTCGAAGCAGCATCATAATTTTTCATCACGCGCATCGTTGTTGTACCGAGTTGTGCGGTGATAGGAATAGCAATTGTTCCTCTAAGCTCAACGGTGTCTAAACCCGTCGAGTTCGTTAAACTGCCTATATCATATTTTTCGGTAGTGGGGTCAAAATAACCGTTTTGATTCCAATCGACGAAAACGCTGATAAAATCGCTGAAATTGCCCCCAGTCAAGCCTTTAAACTTGGCGTTGTAGGTCGTGCCGCGCATCACATGACCGACGATAGCCGTAAAATCTTCGTAATTTACCTGCGAAGTGTCTGACGAAGGGTTGTTAATATCTGCAAATTGCGTTAAAGTAATCGGCTCGACCGTCTGATTCGGGTTCATCGGATTGCAATAATGGTCGTCGATAGTCACGTTAAAACTGCACGAATTAAGCACCGTTCCGTTGGTGTCCATCAAATTATTCACGACATGCGTCGTGCCAATAGGGAACAAACTACCCGATGCCAAGCCCGATGCCAGCACAACCGTTGCGTTCGGGTGCGAAGGGCAAGTAATTGGTACTGTGTAGTTTACGACCTGCGGCCCAGTCAAACTTACCGTATTTATATCTTGCGGACAAGTGGCGTAACAATCGCTGATAAGCATATTGCTAAAATTGATAACCCAGCCCGACGCGAAAGCAAAAAAGCCGTTTTCCCAGCCGCAAACAAAGTTGCCATCGGGCGAAATAGCGATGGCTGTACCCAGTTTCCCGTCAAAGGTATTGACCGACGGAATGCCGTGTGCCGCCAAAATAGTCGTTAAAAACACGGGCTGACTACCCAGCGACGGGTGATACACAATCGCTTCGCGCTCAATGCTGCCGCCTGCTCCAATATTTTGTGCATAGCCCACCGCAATACCATTTTCCGAAATACTCGTGAATGTGGCTTGGTCATAGCCAGTAGGCGCGTTATAAGCGGAAAATGTGTTGGTTGCGAGGTTGTAAATAAAAGGTCGACCATCAAAGTCGCCGACCATCACATTCGAATTATTGATAGCACCTACTTGGTTGATGCTGCTTAAAACGGGCAGCGTTGGACCGACCGCCGTGATAACCGAACCCGTTGTCATATAGGCAGGTACGCGCAGAGTGCCAGAGGGTTGCGGGTCGTACCAACCGCCGATTAAGCCCGTATTATTAACAGCATATCCTGCGCTGTATTCGTTGGCAGGGTTGGCTATTTTCTCTAAAACGCCCGTTGTCGTATTGTATAAAAACGCTTGATAATCGCAACAATCGGGCGACATTTGGCCTGCAATATAGCGTCCATTCTCCGATATTTGGCCAGGCGAACAGGCTCCTTGGTCGGTTATATTTGGAAAAAAACCAATGGGGTGCCAAACGCCGTTCGTTTTATAAGCCGCCTGTTCGAGCGTGGTGCCGTTTATTAAAAAAGGCATTCCGCCGAGCAAATCGCCGTTATTATTGATGCCATAGAGCGATGTTGCGTTCGTATCTATCGGTGTAAAACTATTGGTAGCATAGTTATAAACGCCCCCGCGCTTAACGGCGTTGCCCGAATCGTTGATATC
>JBEEMU010000542.1:0-4678 GCA_041192485.1 Bacteroidota bacterium
GGCTGTAATTTCAATAAAACGGGTTCTATGGAAAAATCGGCACTGCGCAAAATCGTTTGGGCTGCGCCGATAGGCACTAGGAAAATAGCCGCCCACAAAGCCATCAAACCCGCCCAGGCAGGTTCGGTTGGCGTGGGTTGCAAGAGGAAAACGCTTGCCGCAAATAGCAGAATACGATAAATCGTTAGTGCATTAGTTCGCGCTATTCCTCGAATGGTTGGTACAGTGGTGGCTGCCATTTGTCGATTATTTTACAAAAAAACTAGCGTCATTATTGTTTTCATCGCACTCCTCCACAAAATAAGTAGCGTCTATAAGCACAATTAAATTATTAGTAAACTGCGTTTTGCCTTTTAACGGAACCGTGACGGGCATCGAGTAAGTGCCGTCGGGCGATAGGCTTTTGCCATAATCGCCAAAGTTTTTTACATAAGTGCCATTAATTAAAATATCGCCATTATTAAACTTCGCATCGCCCGACCAAAACGTTTGCAAAACCAATGTTTTGTCATTCGGAATGTCGATGGTTCGAATACCTTTGTTTTCAATTGTCACCATCAAAACAAGCGAATTAGAGCATTTTGTGACCAATTCAACTTTTTTTATCGTTAAATCGGCGCATTTTTTCGCTTCTTGCGCAAAAACTGATTTGCCTAAAAACAAAAAAAGAAAGGAGATGATGATGATTTTGTTATACAACATTTTAGATATGATATTTTTAGATATAATATTTTGAGATAAAGACCTTAGTAGTCAATCCATTTAATCCTGCCAGATAGTAAGGTCCCGTAGCACTGAAGCTCTGCGAAACGCTACGTTTTAAAAAAACGGAATTATCGGGTTCTTGGCTAACACCAAAAGTGAGTAGGTGCAGCGCACCATAATATTTGTAGCAAAATCAAAAGTAAAATACGTCAAGGTGCAGTACACAGTAATCTAATATGTTGGTTATCAGCCATTTATATATTTAGGTGCGCTGCACATAAGGCATAACTGCTACTAAAAATGCTACAAATATTTAGGGTGCGCTGCACCAATAAAGTACGTTTAGCCAACTACCCGATAGTTCCGTAAAAAAATGCTACGTTGAGAACCAACCAACCACCTTCCTAACCAGAGTTAATCAGTAACCTATCCATAAAATCTGCGTTCCAAAGACAAAACAGTTGCAAGATGTTTAGAGATAAAAAACGTACAAAGATACGTTATTTTGATTATTTGAATAGAAATGCGTGTTAAATTTTACCAAAATCATTGACTTATAGCAATTTAGGTAAAAAAAATATAAAAATTCTTACTTTTTTTCATACCTTTGCCTGCTTTTAAGTAATAGTATATAAATAATCACGGTTTTGAAGTCCCGTTAAATAGGGCGTTCTGGAGGAATGATAGCCGTGTTTATTTAGGCGGCGGCGGTTAAGCCCACTAAATCATAGTTGAAAAATAAGAATACCTGACGGGATTATAAAAATTTTGTTTCAAAGTCAAAAAAACGCCTTAAATTTGCCCTGTTTTTAATCAAAACGCTAAAAAATCAATTTTTTGTTCTTATAAAACCTGCTTTCCTTAATAGGCTTGTTTTTTAAAAGAATAAAATAAATGTTTCAACCAATAAAACAAATTTTTATTTTGGATCAGTTCGCAACCGAATCGCAGCCTACGCTTATTAATATGAATATGCCGTCTGCCAATCAACCGAAATGGAGTACGCTGTTTGTGCAATCTAAAATGCCTCATGCGCTGGAGGCTCTCGCAAAATTGTCGCGCAACCTTTGGTGGTGTTGGCACGCCGACGCTCTGGCTCTTTGGCGAAGCATCGACCCCGAAAACTGGGAGCGCACCGAAGGCAATCCTGTTGCTTTATTAGAGGGACTGTCGTTCAGTCGCCTGCAAGAATTGGAAAAAGACGAAGCGTTTTTAGCAAAACTACACACCGTAGAAGCCCGTTTTGACGAGTATATGGCCGCAAAACCCGTGCAAGGAAGCTCGCGTGTGGCTTATTTTTGCATGGAATACGGTTTTCACACCTCCGTAAAATTGTATAGCGGCGGACTGGGTATTTTGGCGGGCGATTACCTCAAAGAGGCTTCCGATTGTAATACCGACATGATTGCGGTCGGTCTTTTATACCGCTACGGGTATTTCAAACAAGACCTTTCGCTACACGGCGACCAAATAAACACGATGGAGCATCAACGCTTTACGCAAATGCCCTTGAGTCCTGTTCGCGATGAAAACGGCAATTGGCTTCGCATCGGCGTAAGCTTGCCTGGCCGCACCCTTCATGCCAAAATTTGGTTGCTCCAAGTTGGTCGAGTGCCGCTTTATTTATTAGATACGGATATTACCGAAAACTCGCCCGAAGACCGCGCTATCACTTCGTCGCTTTACGGCGGCGACTGGGAGTTGCGCTTGAAACAGGAGATGTTGCTCGGCTTAGGCGGCGCAAAAACCCTGCGAGCCATGGGCTTGGCCGCCGATGTCTATCATTATAACGAAGGACACGCCGCGTTCACAGGCTTAGAGCGTTTAAAAGATTTGGTCATCGAGCATCATTTATCGCTCGACGAATCGTTGGAGGTCGTGCGTTCCTCGTCATTATTTACGACACACACGCCTGTTCCTGCTGGCCACGATGCCTTCGATGAAGGCTTGTTGCGCACCTATATGGGCGGTTTTGCGTATCAATTAGGCTTAGAATGGCACCAATTCATGGCTCTCGGACGGGTAAATGCGTGGGATTCGAATGAAAAGTTCTCGATGTCGGTCTTGGCCTGTCGTTGTTCTCAAGAAGTGAATGGCGTGTCTAAAATCCACGGCATCGTTTCGCAGCAAATGTTGCAACCTATTTGGAACGGCTATAACAGCGAAGAGCTGCATATTACATCGGTCACAAACGGCGTGCATTACCCAACCTGGGTAAACAACGAGTGGCACAGTCTTTTTGAAAATGCCTTTGGAAAAGAATTTGTACACGACCAAGCCAACCATGAACACTGGCGCAAAATACACCAAGTGGCAGATAGCGATATTTGGAACTTGCGCCAGAAGATGAAAAAACGCCTGTTAGATTATGCCAAAACAAAAATCCGCACCGATTTTACAAAACGACACCTTAGTCCACGCTTTATTTTTGATACCATCAATCATATCAATGAAAAAGCCTTAGTCGTGGGTTTTGCTCGCCGTTTTGCGACCTACAAACGCGCTTACCTGCTTTTCCACGACCTCGAAAAACTCGATAAGTTGGTGAACAACAGCGAACGTCCCGTCATTTTCCTATTCGCAGGAAAGGCGCACCCTGCCGATAATCAAGGGCAGGAACTGATTAAAAAAATCGTAGAAATATCCTTGCAGCCCCGTTTTGTTGGCAAAATAATCTTTTTAGAAAATTATAATATGTCGTTGGCAACCTACTTGGTGCAAGGCGTTGATGTGTGGCTCAATACGCCTACTCGACCGCTCGAAGCATCGGGAACTTCGGGTATGAAAGCCAACTTTAACGGCGGACTAAACTTCTCGGTATTAGACGGCTGGTGGGCAGAAGGCCACATCGAGGGCGCAGGCTGGGCATTGCCCGAAGAGCAAACTTACGAAAATAACGACTTCCAAAACGAACTCGATGCGCAGCTGATTTACGACACCTTCGAGCAAGAAATTTTGCCAACTTATTTCCGTCGCAACGAAGCAGGCATCGCCGCCGACTGGGTGAAACGCATCAAACTGATGTTAGCCGAAATAGCTCCCGAATTTAGTATGAAACGGATGTTAGACGAGTATCACGCCAAATTCTACGGCAAACTCACGGCGCGACATCGCAGCATCATCAGCGAAAACTTCCATATTGCACGAGCGCAAGCCGCTTGGAAACGCCGTATTGTGGCGGCTTGGGAAGGCATTTCGGTTGTCAATAAACAAGTTTTTGATAGCTCGAACCGTGCTGTACCGCTTGGCGAGAACTTTGATGCCAGTATTTCACTTTACTTAAACGGTTTAAACAAAGAAGACATCGGCATAGAATGGGTATTTGGTAAACGCGATATTTCGGGTAAAATGGAAATGAAAGTCATTCGCTCCATGGAAAATACGGTCTATGAAAATGGCGTAGCTTCCTATAAATGTGCCATTCAAATGAATTTGGCAGGCGTTTATGAATACGGTTTTCGCATTTTTCCTAAAAATATCAACCTTCCGCACCGCCAAGATTTCGGTCTAGTAAAGTGGATTTAAATTCTAAACAAAAAAAATAGATAGTACGATTGGTAATAATACCAAAAATAAGATAAAACTGCTTTGGCTGAACAAAATTTCATAGATTATATCCGCATCAACTGCCGCTCTGGGAAGGGCGGCGCAGGCTCGATGCACTTCTTTCGCGACAAACTCAACTCGGCGGGTGGCCCCGACGGCGGCGACGGCGGACGCGGCGGACACATTATCTTGCGCGGAAATAGCAATATTTGGACGCTCTTAGGCCTGCGTTACCGCAAACACGTCGTAGCGGAAGAAGGAAACAACGGGCAAGGCGGCAATAAAACGGGCGCACAAGGCAAAGACATCGTGCTGGAAGTGCCGCTCGGCACCATCGCAAAAGACGAGGAAACAGGCGAAATCCACTTCGAAATAACTAAGCACGGCGAAGAGCGCGTTTTATGTGAAGGCGGACGCGGTGGCAAAG
>JBEEMU010000543.1:0-3677 GCA_041192485.1 Bacteroidota bacterium
ACGATTTTCATACCCTTAGCAACCTTATTAAAGGAATTATGCTCGGCGGACTACTCTTTTTAATCCCGCTTAGAATCTTTGTTTCTATGTAAAATCATTTTAAATTTTTTCTCAATAAAACTTTCTATGCAGCTACGTTTACCTGTTTTTTTTCTATTACTCCCCCTTTTTTCTATCTTTTTGAGTACGGCTTTCGTCAAATCTAATGCAAAGCCCGATGCAAAACTCGCTGCAAAACCGAAAGTAGCAGCTCGCAAAACGCTGCTTAAAACCATCGTTATCGATGCAGGGCATGGCGGAAAAGACCCTGGCTGTGCAGGCAATCCAAAAACAGAAAGTAAAGTGACGCTCGGCGTTGCCCTAAAACTCGGGGCTTATATAGAAGCAAATTTGCCCGATATAAAAGTCGTTTACACCCGTAAAACCGATAAATTCATCGAGCTTTACGAACGCGCCAATATTGCTAACCGAAATAACGCCGACCTATTCATCTCTATTCACTGCAACTCGATGCCCATAGGAACAGGAAAAACCGTGAAGGGAACCGAAGTTTATGTGATGGGAATGCACGTGGCAGGCGAGAATTTGGACATTGCCAAAAAAATGGCCGACCGCGAAAATAAAAGTATCTTACTCGAAAAAGATTATAAAAAACATTACGATGGCTACGACCCCAACGACCCCGCAACGCACATTCTGCTGACGATGAAGCAAAATGTGCATTTAGACCAAAGCATTAAAGTAGCGCAAAGTATCATCGACGAATCTAAAAAATTATCGCGCTCCACACGCGGCGTACATCAGGCAGGGTTTGTCGTCATTCGCGCCACCACGATGCCCAGTATTTTGGTAGAAACTGGCTACCTTTCTAATAAAGAAGAAAACGCCGAATTGCAATCGGAAAAAGGGCAGTCGCGTATGGCAAAAGCGATATTTAGAGCGGTCAAGGCGTATAAAAACGACCTTGAGGGGAAAAAAAAAGATGACGGTAGCGACCCAGAAATCGACCCCGAAGGAAACCCCGACATCAACAAGCCCGACATCAACAAACCCGACATCAACAAGCCTGGCATCAACAAGCCCGACATCAACAAGCCTGGCATCAACAAGCCTGACCTCGAAGCCCCGAAACCAGAAAACGAACCGCAAACAAGCGGCGGCGGCAACAGCAGCAATACAAACCCAAACACAAGCAGCGAGCAAAACCCACCCACACCTGCGAAAACCGATACACGAAACACCAAAAAAAGAAGAAAAGGCAAACAAAAAGAAACCGAAATAGGCAACGATTCAGCCCCACAAACAATACCTATAAATAATAATATGCCGCCAATAAGCAATACCGAAGGTACGGTTTATCGCATACAAATTGTATCGAATGATAAACAACTTTCGCAAAACTCTATTTTACTGCGCGGACTAACCGACATACAAGAAGACTTTAGCGACAACCGCTACCGCTACCTCGTAGGCAATTATACAAGCCTTTCAGCCGCAGCCGAGGCAGCCCAACAATACAAATTAAAAGGCTATAAAGGCGCATTCCCAGTCCGCTTTGTAAATGGAAAGAGAGCGAAATAGGTCGCAGACGAGAAGTCTGTAAAGTATGCGCATTTTTTAAAAATAAAACACAGCGTTTTCGTTTACCACAAAACTATATTCGTTTAAAAGCCGATTAACAGCGTTATTTTCGATTGTAATTTTTTTATTTTAATAAAAATGAAATAAAATTTGGAAAGTCCGAAAATAGTCGTACCTTTGCACCGCAATTAAAAGAAATGGGTCGATATACCGACAAGATTTGGAATTTATAAAAACATAGGCGAGTAGATGCGAAAGCATGAGTAGGCTTATTGTTTGGTGAGAATTTATCTTAGATAAAAAATAATGAAGATGCAGTTATTAAATAAATTTACTATTTAATAAGGTTTTAATAAAAACAGCGTCAATAAATGTTATTTCAATATCTAAATCTCTGTATATAAATATTGTGTAACTTCCAAAAAACGTTGGTGTCGGCTCTTGTTTTTCACAACAAGTTTCTATATCAATGGAACAATTTAAAGCCTTAGGGCTATCCGATGTCACGCTCGCAGCGTTGGCAAAAAAGGGGTACGAAGTACCCACTCCCATTCAAGCAGCCACCATTCCACTTTTGTTGGAAGGCAAACACGACGTTATTGGTCAAGCACAAACAGGTACAGGTAAAACCGCCGCCTTCGGTCTTCCTATCCTCGAACGTTTGATTGATGGAGCGCACCATGTGCAAGCCATCATCTTAACGCCAACTCGCGAACTTGCAATCCAAGTTTCCGAAGAAATCTATTCATTCCGCGGCGAGCGCAATTTGCGCATCTTAACCGTTTATGGTGGCTCACCAATCGGGCCGCAAATTGCAAGCCTTCGCAAAGGCGTTGATGTCGTGGTCGGTACACCTGGCCGTATTATCGATATGCTCGAACGCGGTGCCTTGAAATGCGACAAATTGAGCTATTTTGTTTTAGATGAAGCCGATGAAATGCTCAATATGGGCTTTGCCGACGACATCGAGGCTATTTTCGCACAAACGAACGCCGAGAAAAGCGTCCTTTTGTTTTCGGCAACCATGCCCGAACGCATCGCAAAATTGGCAGCTTCGTATATGCGCGACTATAAAATCGTGCGTGTTGCCAAACAAAACCTCATCACCGACCTTACCGAGCAAATTTATTTCGAGGTGTATGAACGCGATAAACTAGAAACACTTTGCCGCATCTTAGACCGCGAAACCGATTTTTACGGCTTTGTATTTTGCAACACAAAAGCTGACGTAGATGCACTTACCGCACACTTGAACGACCGCGGCTATCGTGCAGAAGCTTTACATGGCGACATTGCGCAAGCACAACGCGAGAAAATCCTCAACAAATTCAAGAAAAAACAAGCAACCGTTTTATTAGCGACCGATGTAGCTGCACGCGGTATCGATGTGTCGAACCTTTCGCACGTTATCAACTACGGCCTGCCAAACGACCCAGAAAGCTATGTTCACCGTATCGGCCGCACAGGTCGAGCAGGCAATAAAGGCATCGCCATCAGCTTAGTTTCGCCAAATGATATGCGCAAATTAGCCCTTATCAAACGTATTGCGAAAGCCGAAATAAAACGCGAAAAAGTACCCGCTATCAGCGAAGTACTCCGCAGCAAACGCACGAAAATTTACAACTCGATTATCGATGTGATGCAAAATAATGAATGTACCGATTATATCACTATCGCCGCAAACCTCTTGGAAAAAGGCGAAGCACCAATGATTGTCGCGTCTATTTTGCAATATACTTTCCAAGATGCCTTGCGTCCTGAAAACTATAACGACATCAAAGAAGTAACACAGCGCACCGACCGACCAACGAACGAACGCTTCGACCGCAATGACCGTAGCAGCAGCAGCAACAGCCGCTTCGACCGCAACGACCGCAGCAGCAGCAGCACGAACAGCCGTTTTGAGCGCAACGACCGCACACCACAAGGACAGTCGCGTGAGTTCCGCGAGTTTGCAGGAAGCAGCGGCGGAAGCATGGTTGATTTATTTATGGCTATGGGACGCAACGAAAAAGCAAGCCCGCGCGACATCGCCGAATTTATCGAAACCCAAACGGGCGTTCGCGGACGTAATGTCAGCAATATCCGCGTTTTCG
>JBEEMU010000544.1:0-3185 GCA_041192485.1 Bacteroidota bacterium
GTATCGTATGGAAGTATTAACAATCAATGAAATAAAAGCGCAATATCCAGACCAATGGGTCTTGGTGGGTAATCCTGTAATGGACGGGCAAGAACAGGAAGTTTTGGCAGGGCTTCCCGTGTTTTTTAGCAAAAGCAAAAAAGAAGTTTGCTATTTAGGAGCAGAATTAGTCAAAAAGTTTGACTCAACTATTTTACTGTTCACAGGACAACCTCAACACCTTAAAAGGATAGTCGCAACCGTATTCAATAGTCGTGCAAAATGATATACACCATTACGAAAGAACCCGAAATGGGGCTATTTACAGTAGTCGCTCGTATCAACAACAATCAGCGAATAAAGTTGATTATTGATACTGGGGCAACTGTCACGACCATAGATAGTAATGTGCTGTATATGTTTGGGTATAGACCGTCAGACGCTATCGGCACGGAAGCGGTAGAAACAGCGAGCGGCATCATTGAAACGCACTTGTACGAATTATCCGAGTTTCATCTTTTTGGTATTACAAAACACAAATTTGTAATACAAGCCCACGATTTTTTGGAACACGGTATCGTTTCCGACTATAACGGACTACTCGGTATAGATTTCTTTGAGGGCTATAAATTTTGTATTGATATGGTAGAAAACGAACTAACCATCGTTAAAAAAATAAAATAAAGTACTAACGCCCAACAAAAAATATACGCCCATGCTCCTAAACATCGCACGGCGCATATTAAAACGTTAGATGCAATTACGGATTTTCCCACAGGTCAAACTAAAACCTAAGCGAACAATGCGTATCTTTGCGGCGAAAAATAAGCAAGATGCAGAAGCCAACGGGCGCAATATCAGCCGAAAAAGCGTAAAAAGAAGAATAAAAACGATAGCGATATTGATATTGCGCGCTTGAGTTATGAGCTTACAGGCGGTATAGATTTATCGGAAATAGAAGGTGTGAGTAGCCAAACCTTGCTTGCGCTAGTGTCGGAAATTGGCGCAAATGTGAGCGCATTTGCCACTGCCAAGCAATTTACGTCGTGGCTGCGGCTTGCGCCGAATAACAAAAAAACGGGCGGAAAAGTCATCAGCAACCGTACTCCGAAGAAGAAAAACAAGTTAGGGCTTGCCTTGTTGCGTGTTGGTAATGTCATCGGAAGCAACCTAAAAGATGGGGCGTTACACCATTTTTTCAAACGTATCAAGGCGCGGAGCGGCCATATTGAGGCGACGGTGGCTACTGCCCGCAAAGTTGCGGTCATTATTTGGAATATGCTGACCAAAAAGGAAGCCTACCAACCTACCGAAAACGAAGATTATTTGCAGCAAGTGAAGAAAAATGCGATTAAAAATATCAAGAAAAAACTCGCTCGGCTCGGCATCACACCCGAAGAGATAGTCCTCGCTTGATTTTCGTCATAATATACGCATTTTTTATAATATCATAACTCATTGATTATCAGTGCGTAAAAAACTGTTCGTCAGAAGAAGAAAAAGCGCACATTTCCCAAAACAATCCTTCTTCAATTTATTATTTTAAACCTTTATGCAGGGTGATATTGAACTCGTAATCAATCGTTTTTCAGAGATAGAAAAACGATTAGTTGATGCCCTAAAAGCAAGAGAAAAAATGGTCACCTTAAACAAGTTTTATTGATAGCCTTAGTCAATTAGCTCAACGTTCTGGGAACCTTGAGTCTTACTATTCGGAACTGCTATGTAATAACAATAATTCACGGCAAGCATCTGAAAGTGATTCAAATAGACAACCGCCACAAAGTTCAAGCCCCTGCTACATCGCAACCGCCGCCTACGGCAGCCCTTACGCAACCGAAGTAGATACATTTAGAGATTTCAGAGATACCGTTTTAGTGAAGTCGTGGTTTGGTAGAACGTTTATCGCGTTTTATTACAAAACCACGCCGCCGCTTGCGGATTTTATCGCAGGGCGTGAATAGTTGAAAGCAGCAACCCGAAAATGGTTGTTAGCACCATTATTGCATTTTTTGCGCAAAAAGTGCCTTTTATTTGTGGAGAAAGGTGTATCTTTGCGTTTTAAAAATCATAAAAATTAACCCATTATGAAATTTGTAGATGTAAAAAACGAGGTTGCTTTTCATAGAATATTTGGCAACGCAAACAAAACGGTAACGCTTATTTCCTTTCTGAATACAGTGCTGCAATTGGAGGGAACAAGCCGTATTACTTGGGTAAAAATAGAAAATCCTTATCAATTCCCCCTGACAACAGGCGGAAAAATCAGTATCCTTGATATTACTGCCGCCGACCAACTCGGACGTAAATTTGTGGTAGAGATGCAAGTAGCCGATAAAGAGGGCTTTGTAAAGCGAACGCAATATTATGCTTCTCGCGATTATTCTATGCAAATTGAAAGCGGTGAGCAATATCCTTTGCTACGCCCTACTCATTTTGTCGGTATTTTAAATTTCAATTGTACGACAAATCCAAATTATTTTTCGCATCATGGCACGATTGATTTAGAAACAGGTGAACATCTTTTGAAAGATGTACAGTACTTTTTTATAGAATTATTGAAATTCCGAAAAACTATTAATGACTTGCAAACCTTGATGGACAAGTGGGTATTTTTTATCAAAAACGCTGAAAATCTTGAAATGATACCAAGCGGCATAAAAGATGAAGGACTGCAAACCGCTTACACAGAAGCAGATAAACACAACTGGTCGCCCTTAGAACTCAAAGCCTACGATGATGCAGGCGTGCGTGATGCAGATTTGGTGCAAGAGCGGATTTTTGCAGAGAATGTAGGAAAGGAAAAAAAGGAAATTGAAATGGTAATAAAACTGTACAAAAAAGGAAAAACAGCAGCAGAAATAAGTGATTTATTAGATATTCCATTGGAAAGAGTACAAAAAATCATCGCAGATTATGAAACATCGCAGAATATAAAATAATGAACTAACACCCAACAAAAAATATACGCCCATGCTCATAGACATCGCACGGCACATATTCGCCCGTTGGGCGTAATTACGGATTTTCCCACAGGTCAAACTAAAACCTAAGCGAACAATGCGTATCTTCGCGGCGAAAAATAAGCAAGATGCAGAAGCCGGTTATTTTAGTGATATTTAAAAATTCGTGCGTAATTGTGGTTCGGTAAAATACGGTCAGGGGCGACTTTGGCAATATGAATAAAACATTGGTGAGTTGTATGA
>JBEEMU010000545.1:0-9653 GCA_041192485.1 Bacteroidota bacterium
ACCTGTATTGATAGGCATCGTTGTATGAGCGGCGTTCAAGCCGTTCACACACGGCGGCACCGTATAAGTAATACATAATTGCGGACGAATAGACACCTCAATGTTTTCTTTACTAGCAAAAATAACGCCATGATAATAATCTGAATTGTCTGCCAAACTCAACATAAAACTTACATTTCCGCCGCCCGAAGCAGGCATCAAACTATTTACAGACGCAATAAGCGGCGCGGTAGAATTATTCCCAAACGACGGGATATTGACGGCGGCGGCGGCGGTTGCGGGCGCAGTGTTCCACGTCACGGTATTTTCAAGCCAAGTGCTCGTTACTTGTTTGAGTGTTGCGCCATTACCCAATCCGCTTAAATCATAATGTTTATCAAGCCCATTTGCCGTACAAGCAGGGCAGGTTTTCAAGGTGAGTATGGCACTTGTAATAACCGCATTCGTCGGAATGCCCGAAAGGTCAAATTTATACAAGCCTTTGGTACTATAATAACCACTGCCGCCGCCTGCGCCGTAAGTATGACGCGATGCACGAATAGTAGTACTTGCCCCATAGTTAGTAGTCGGTGTAAACTCATGAATAAGCGCGTCTTCCATCGGAGCCAAACAAAGGCTTGTTTGCGGTTGTGGTAAATTAACCGAACCAGAAAGCATAAATGCAGCCACCGAGTCGTAGAAATGCACCGTTGCGCGTATTTTCCAGACACCCGTCATCGGGTTTGGAATAGAGGTAGTAATAGCATTACTTAAATGATAGCCATTTATTACAACAGGCAGTGACACAACGGTACCGTTTGGCGCAACTAACTCAATACCAATCAAATAATCATCGTAAGCTATTCTAAAATTACAGTCTAAACTGCTTGCTACGCCTACGGTAAAAGCGCGATCAAAAACATAATACCCTGTTGGGCTATTATCAAACATACCCGACTGGCTAATCCAGCTTGCATTAGTTATAGCAATAGGCGTTGCTTGCCATAATGGGTGTCGCGAACTAACTAAGGCGGGAGTTCCTGGCGGGTTTGGGCTGCTGGCAATCTGCCAATTAGGGTCTATACTGCCTTGTATGCCTACACCGCCAGTGCTATTTAATCCTGTACTCACGTTTATTTGTGCAAACAGGTTGTTTATTCCTATAAAAAGGAAAAAGAGAAAGAGAATATTGTTTTTTTTCATGATAGAAAAGAGTGGGATTTTAAAAAAATATTAATATATCAATTCTGCACACACAGCTATACAATTATTTACATTTATATTGTATAAAACATTGACTGGCATTTGTAACCCAGCTTGAATGGTTGTTTTTGTGCGTTCCGTTACAGTTGCCGAAAGCGAGGCAGCTGTCCAACTGCTACCACTACTAATACACGGTTGACAAATCGACCCTTTTGCAATAGGTGTATCGGCTATAATATCAATTGTTTGGGTTGAAATACGAGAATAGAGGAAATTATTGAGTTGCGCCCAAGTCATCGTAGCTGGGTGTGTAGCATCGGGTGGTCGCGCTCCCGATGCGTCTTTCCAAGTAATATTGATAACAACTGGAGCATTCGTAAGCATTACCCCTTGGTTTTTCAACGTATTAACGGTTAAAGGGGTAAAGGTTGGCGGACAAACACTACTGCCATTACTTACCCGGGTTACCACAACATTATTAAGAATCCCATTATTTATTTCCAATATTGTCGATGGTTGCAATAGTCGTTGCGTGAATCTAGGTATTATAGTGGGTAACGAAAATTGTTGGCTTCTAATTGGCAGCTCTGCAACATTTAATTTATTATCTGAACTTATCAAATAAACAATGATATAATAGGGGGTATTGTATTGTAAATTGTTTCCCCCTAAATCATTTATCGTGAAGCTAGTGCTATTCGTTACAATATTTGCAATAGCATTTGCAGGTAGCAACGTAGGCGTTTGCGATAAATAAACACTATAGTAACCACGCCAAGAGCGAGGCGGGTCTATATTTATTATTGATAAAAAAGGGTTCGTGGTGTTTAGTGTCAAAACAACACTATTTGTATCGGCTGCAACACACGGTACAGGCGAATTTGTTTGCGCAAGCATATTCGAATTTACTCCGAAAAAGCAAGCCGCGAAAAGGAGAATGGCAAAAATAAAATTAGGTTTCATTGACGATAAGTATTGATTATAAATAAAGGTTTTCTTTGTTTTTAAAAAAAGAAGCTCATATTGGCGTGTTTTCTTTTGATAATGCAAAGATGCAGTCATTTTTCGGACAAAAAACAATGACTTTATAGACACTCCGAAAAAAAAAGCCTATATTTGCGTCTAATTAATTGATAAATAGTCTATTATAGCTGCATGAATTTTCATTTTGACCAGTCGAAACTTTTAAAAATTTGGCAAAATATCTTTACTGACGAGCAATTTTTTCGCGAAGCAGGCTTACGACACTACCTCGTAGGCTATTATCCTCGCGATACAAAACCAATCGATTTATTTGATTTTTTGATAAAATATGCCCCCAGTTTCGCCAATCCCAAGCTTACGCCTACGGCGGCTTATTGCCATGTCTTTAAAGCGAAACGCCTTGCTCCCAAAGAGTATGATGATGCAGCCAAGAAATTAGGTAAATTAGTTTCCGAACTTTTTTTGCGCACCGAAGAGTATATCGTGCAAGCCACCGCCATACAAAATATGGCGCAATACCCCAGCGATGCCTTATTAGAACTCTATGCACAGCCCGCCCTCAAATCTTGCTTCGAGGATTATTGGCGTAAAATACAGCCAAATATAACCAACACAGAACACACTGAAAATCAAGGTTTTAAGTTTTTAGCAAAACGCGCTACCGCGCACCAAACCTATATAAACTATTGTATTCAAATGCAGTATTATGAACGGTTAAACTTTGAATTATTAGAAACTGTCTTGCATGACACTATTAATGCGCAACTCTTGTATTTTCAAAACTCCATCGATGTATTCGAAATAAATTATCGCAGTAAAGCCAACGTCAACCGCAGCAATGTCTATAATTTAGACCTGCTTCCGCAACCGACCGACCCGCCGCTTGTTGCCCTTTATCGCAACCTAACCCGCTGTTTGAAAAGCACCGATGTTACCGAAAAGGAAAATACGATTGAGCAGTTTTTGATTTTATTTGCTAAATACCAAGACCGATTTAGCATCAACGAGCGTTTTGATATGTTTAATTTAGCGAGCAATTGTATTATTGCTCTAACCAAATTAGACCGATTTAACGACCATTACTTCAACCTGCTTTTTCAGTTATACCGCTTGCGCGAAACGAGCAACTGTATGTTAAACAACGAAGGGGCTATGGAGTCCGTTTTATACCAAAACGTAGTAACCATCGCTTTATTAGTTGGCGAAATAGCGTTTGCTAAACAGTTTACAACGGATTATAACGAGAAACAAGTTAGCATAACTTTGCAGCAGCGCACTAATGCAAAAGAGCTTTTTCAATATAATCTGGGCAATATTGCTTTTTATGAAAAACGCTATAACGAAGTGGAGAAATTACTGCGCTTTAACGAAACACAGCATAATATCCTTAATCTACACGCCGAAATATTAATTTTAAAAACGTATTTTGAGCAAGATATGCTCCTGCTTTGCGGCAAATATATAGAAACTGCGGAACGTACAAGCGGTTTTTTACTGCGTTTGAAACAGTTTGAAAACCGTATTTCGCGTGAAAAAGCAGTGAATATTACACTCTATCAAAATTTTTCGACTATTTTAGGCACAATTGCGGCTTGGTATAAAACCACGCGCATAGGGCTAACGGTTGATTTTTCTGCCGATGCCACCGAACAGTTATTCACCAAAAACAGCCCGACTTTTGAAGAACGATGGCTACGCGCAAAAATAAAAATGGGTACAAAGGGATAAAAAATCCGGTTGTACCCCGAAAAACGACAGCTTTTTTTATACGCATTTTAATTATTAGAGATTTGACAAAAGGAAGTTAAAGTTGGCGAAAAAAATCAAGACCTGCCCTAAGATTAGCAGCATAACCCGAACTTTCAAGCGGGAATAAAAAAAGACGCGCTTGAGTTTCCTCAAACGCGCCTTTTCTTTATAGCCTAAGCCCTTACGCTCAATCATAAACAGCCTACTCTTTCACTACTTTTAGCACCGTGTTGTCGATGTCTAAGAAATAGATGCCCGTTGCCAAATCAGTCAAATCGAGTTGCATAGACGTAACAGACGAGTTGCCCGTAACGCGATTTATTTGTTTGCCAAACCACTGCCACTTGCCTGCGCCTGCGGCGAAATTGCTGGTTGCGAGTATCGTTTTTGGCGTAAAATCCGCTTACCGCGTCAGACTAAGGAACGAGTAAATCTTAACTTGGACAGGTTTGAGGTGCAGTAGCACCGTAGTATTTGTAGCAAAAAAATAACGGCACATTCGGTAAGGTGCAGTAGCACCGTAGTATTAAACCTGTCCAAGTTGCCTTTCACACGTTCCTAAGCGCGGTAAGTATCTGCGCCGATATTCGATTGCACAAACAAGGGCTGCGCCAAAGTCGCCGCCGAAGATAAGCGAAAGCAATTGCTTTTGCTTTTGCATAGGTATAATTTTGAGTAAAAGTAGATGTGTTTTATGGCTGCGGCTTGGCGGTTTCGCGCACAATTGCGGGTAGCACAAAGCAAGCGGAAACAAGGTTGAGGATGCAGAAACTTGTAAAAATGGCTAACGAATGGTCGTATAAAAACGATGTAAATACATTTATGTTTTCGGTGTAATCCTGCGAACTACTATTGACCGGATAAGGAGGTGTTAGCAGAAACGGCCAGATGAATACCATAAAATAAACAAATGGTGCACTAACGGCAAAACGGGTATTTCTAAACAAAAGTAAGGCTAAATGAAGTAGTCCGTATATAATAAATGTGGTAATAATAATTGTATTTTTTTCGTGTAAAAAGGGTAGGTAAGGCGTATAGTTTGAAATATGGCTATAAATAGAAACAAAAATAATACTACCGACCATATAAGTAAGAGCAAGCCGAAACGGGTTCGTAATGCTCACTTTTTGGTGAAAAAATGGAAGGCCAACGATGCAGAATAAGTAAAATAAAAGCATACTTTGCTCAAAACTGTCGCCGTGACCAACATAACGATAGTGCATAAAGGCATCTAAAAAGAACACCGAAAAGCCTATACTTATTGGCATTAATGAAAAATAGCGGTAACTTTTTACGGCGTGTAAACTCAAAAATAATAAAACCAGAAACAGCGGGGCAATAAAAATTAACAGAGATTCCTCGATACGAAAATTACTGTATTTATCCACAGAGGCGTAGTAATCGGGTATTATTTTTTTATCTATTGCATTATACCAACAAGAATCTTTGCCGATAGTGAAGTATGTTTTCAAGGTGGAAACAACGGTATGTGGTGTTTTCACGGGCTGATAACTAGTGTATTTGTTTATTGATTCCTCAAAAATGATAGGGTCAAGACGGATTTTCCTGGCGGCAAGTAGTCGGGCTGAATTTTGCTGCTTTACAGCTCCAGCTTCATAGGGTCCGGTTGCATAACGGAGGTCGGTGGGCAATATATCGTACAATGCTTTATTTATGGGGATATTGCGCCGGTCTTCAACTGTCCAGTTTTTAATATTTTTATCCGTTGTTTCATTGAAGCTATAATCTTCTTCATTGCCATTAAAGGTCTTAAAATAAGTATTTCCATAAGAAACTCGGGAATAATTAATCATTTTTGGTTCAATATATTCTTTTATAGACTCAAAGCCTTTAATTTTGAGCGTATCTTGCTGATAAAATTCATAGACTTTCACATATTTTTCTAAAACCGCATAATTGGCTTTTTCGCCAATAACGGAATGTGTGCGAAATAGAACCGTATAGTGAAACGCCGATGTTGCTGCAATACCGAGCAGCACCATAAAACTATAAATGCCCGCGAGTTTGAAAAAGTCGAGGGCGCGGTATTTTTGATTGGTTAGGATAAAACCAATTTTGAATATTTTTGCAAAACTGCCGTTTACCAGCAAACTAAAAAGCACCAAAACGATAGCGAGCGTGAGTCCACGCACGATTGCCATAGATGCGCTGATTTCGTATAATCCTTGTATCCCATTCGGGAAGCTAATCGGAACGCAGCAGCCTAATCCGATAAGCCCTATTAACAAGAAAAGGGTGTAAAAAGTGAACCAATGCACCCGCGTTTCCCATACTAAGGGGTGATGCGTAAGGAGGTGTTGGTCGAGTTCGCGCAGTTTATTCGGCACGACGAGCTTGATGAAATTACGAAGCAGAAGCGTTAGAGTAGCCATTAAAAAAGCGTTTTATAGATTGACTAATGTTTTTGAAATGATGTGGCGTGATGCCGTTTTGCAATAGGTGCAGCAAAAAGGCGGCGGCTTCTACGGCAACGGGCGTTGTAATAATGAAATATTTACCGTTATGCACCGCAGTTGCGCCAAGCGAAATAAGGCTTTTTTGAAGGTCGGGCAAACTAATTTCGGCCGCTAATTCATACACATTTTCGCGGCGGTTTTGCGCAATATCGGCGGTTTTGCCGCTATAAACAACTTCGCCAGTTTGTACCATAATCACGTTTTCGGCATAAAGTTCTATTTCTTCTAAATGTTGCGAACTCAATAAAACGGCTATCGGGTGTTCGGGGTGTCGGCTCATGCTGCGCAAATCGTTGAGCAAAAGCAATTGTGTGTTGATGTCTAAATTGGCTAACGGCTCGTCAATGATAAGCAAGCGGGGCTGCCAAACCAAGGCTTTCGCCAAAGCCACACGCAGTTTGTAGCCGCCCGAAAGTTCGCTCCACCGTTTATTTATATGCTCTTGCAACCCTAACCGCGCCACAACAACCGCCACATTCGCTTCGTTTTCACTGCCGTAAAATCCGTGCAGCGTAGCGGCATAATGCAAGTTTTCTTTGAGTGTGCCGTACCACACGGCTAACTCTTGTGGAATATAGGCGATTTGCTGCTTACGCAAATGCCATTCGTCGGGAAACTGCGGGTAGTCCAAACTGCCTTCATTATGCGCAATTTCGCCCACAATCATGCGCAAAAACGTGGTTTTGCCCGAGCCGTTTTCGCCCACAAGCCCCGTTATTTCGCCTGCACAGATATGTGCCGACACGCCTTGCAGCCGAAATTTATCGTAGCGGCGGCCTAAGTTTTCGCTTTCAAAAATGGTCAATAGCGGAAAACTACTCGATTGCCCGTTTGTTTGCTCCATATTATTTTATTGAAATTTAAGCACAAAGATACGCCTTTTTAAGTAAATTCTCCCAAAAACGAAGGTTTTTTTTGTGGCGGCTTAGACCAAAGACGAACCCAAAAACAAACCGTATCTATCAAACAAATTCCGTGCAATGTTTTGTTTTTACTCAAAGATTTAATAAATTGAAAAACCTTTTTCGTTCTTTTTCATCATCAATTAGTTGCTCAAGCATAAAAATGTGATTTATTGCCTCTTTATTTAATGCAATATCCTGTTTAGCACGCTCCGAAAAAGCCACTTCTTGCATGATGAGGACTGTAAATGCTTTGGGGTTTTCCTCTTTAGCTCGTTTTAGGCTTTTTATTGCTGCGCCCACGCGCACTAAAACGGCGGCAGTATCAATGCCGCCTTTTACTTCCAAAGCTACTTGAAGTTGTTTATTTTTAAAAATAGCAATATCGGGTTCCGAGGCAAATGCGACGACCCGTTTATCTTTTAGGATGATTGCTGTTTCTGTTAGCTCTGCTATTGCACTTTGCTTCTTTAGGTAGTTTTCTATTAAAGCGCGAACCAATATTTCTGCTTTATCGCCTTTTGCATTTACCCACGAACCTTGTGCTTGCGCACCTGCCGCCATACCGCGCCATATATCAAACTCTCTTACGTCTATTGTTTCATCGGATTCAATAAGGTGGCTGATAATTTGGTTTAAATGCGCAGCTAAGAAGTTGGCAGCCTCTTCATTCGGATTTTTAGTTCCGTTTTCAAATGCAAACACCGAGCCGCTAATTTGATTCATAGATTTTTGTGAAACCATTGCTAACATTCGGTAATAAGCTGTAGCACCCGCAATTTTTTGTAAAACTGTTGGGTGTGAAAATACGATAATCGGCTTGATACCACGATGAATAATCTTGTTCCAAGCTGCCTCGCTAATACCTAAAGCCATCTTGTCCCAAGTGAGTGTTTCCCCTTTGACATTTTCGAGCTGTTTTGCAAGTTCAACAAGTTTCCATTCGTGTAGTTTTTGATGAAAAAACGCACTTTTTGCCAACTGGTCAATGCTCCATGCCTTATAGGTAAGGTGGTTTTTTTCGTTTATTTTTTTTGCCATATTGTGATACTTTCTCTGACGGGGAACCGCCCATATTTAGCATAACTCCAGCGAATAGCTGTGTGTATAATCATAGCGGTTTGCATAAGGCGGCGAAGTTATAATGAAACTTGGCTCCCGTTCGAATGGAATAGTTGATAAATCTCTTGTATCGCCTTGGTAAACTGCGGGCTGTACAAACTTATCATTCCAACCAAAGGTGCTTAAATTTCCGATGTCTTGCTGAATATCTTTTATTTTTCTATCTAAAAGTTCGGTCGGTTTAAGTACTTCCCTTTCGGGTAAATAGCGTAAAAACTGCCCATCTTTTGCCGTAAAACTGCTTGGTTCAATAACAGAAAGGTAAAGTAAATTTATAATTTCTTTATAAGGGCTTTCTAGTTTAGAGATAACTGTTTTCCACTTCTTTAATTCAATTAAATTATCTTCAGGAAACGCAATTTTCATAATCCGCACGTCTTCAGCTACTTTTGCTTGCTCGGCTGTACTGAACATTTCTTTAGCAATACTGTATTGTTTTTGTATTTCGGTTGCCGAAACGTTTAAAATTTTTGGCAATGTGTCGGCAAGAAACACACCCGTAGGCAAACGGTCGACTCCTAATGAGGGTATATTATTTACACAAGCCGTAAATAGCGTTGTTCCCATACCGCAGAATGGGTCAAAAACATAATCCTTTGCAGTAATTGAATATTCATTAAAAAAATCCTTTACAAATTGGTATGAAAATGCTTCTTTATACCTGAAAAGTCGTAAAACCGGCAAATTTTTATTACCTTGATAAGATACAAGCGAGCCTATTTTTAGATTTTCTTGCAACTGATTTTT
Organism: Bacteroidota bacterium; assembly: GCA_041192485.1. GTDB lineage: Bacteria > Bacteroidota > Bacteroidia > Chitinophagales > Saprospiraceae > JBEEMU01. Next base: position 9,164 of record JBEEMU010000545.1, read on the forward strand.
ATATTTTTTTTCTAAAATTTCTCGCTGCGCTTGGGCAGTTTTGATATTAACTTTGCCGTTTTCTACTACTATCGGCGCATCTAACTCAAACATAGATAGTTGTTCTTCGAACATATTTTTTTGCTATTTAAAAGTGTATATTGTATTTTTTTATTAAAAATTTGCGCAAAGATACGTTAATTTTCCGAGCCTTTTTCTTGAAATTCCTACAAACTTTGCAACAACCCCTTTGCCTTTTGCGCATTTGGCTTTCGGCTTACAAATTTTTGTAAAATACTCATTGCCAACGCTTTATTATCGGTATTAATTAAAAGTCCGGCTTTATTCACGATGGCTTGCTCGTAATCGGGGTCTAAGGCTAAGGCACGATTGTAGTAAAACATGGCCTGTTTGGTATCGCCTTTTGTGACCAAGAGCAGGTAGCCCATATTGCTTAATGCGGCGGCTTGTTTCGGGTTTTCGCCAATAGAAAATGCTAACTGTTGTTTTG
>JBEEMU010000546.1:0-3434 GCA_041192485.1 Bacteroidota bacterium
CAATGGCTTCCGCACAACCTTCAATTATTACACACCCGCAGGCTATAGTTTAGATAAAAATGACAATAATACCGAGTTGGCAGGCTATTTTAAAGAAAAAATAAGCATCGGCAAAGATAAACTTATTTTAGAACCAAGTTTACGCATACATTATTATGCCTCCTTGCCCGAAGCCTCCATCGAGCCGCGTTTTGGTATGAAATGGAATATCAGCGACAAAGTGCGCTTCAAATTTGCAGGCGGCTATTTCACTCAAAACCTTATTTCGGCGGTCAGTGAGCGCGATATTGTGAACCTTTTTGTCGGGTTTTTATCGTCGCCTGAAGACGTTGCCGTGTCGGGAACGCGAGTAAAAGGCTCGTCGCTGCTTCAAAAATCGTGGCACGCAATTACAGGCTTAGAGTATGATGTGACCAACGATTTCACTATCAATGTGGAGCCGTATTACAAATGGTATCCACAACTTATTACACTTAATCGCAATAAACGTTTTGTCAGCGACTCCGAATTTCAGACAGAAACGGGAGATGCTTATGGCATCGACTTTTCCTTCAAATACACAAAAAGACACTGGAATGTCACCACAAATTACTCGTATGCTTTTGTCACTCGTTTCGACGGCACACAAACCTATCCCACAAGTTTCGACCGTCGCCACAACATGAACATTTTTGGAAATTATACTTTTGGTAAAAGCCATTCTTGGGAAGCTGGCGTGCGTTGGAACTTCGGAACAGGGTTTCCATTTACATTGACAAAAGGCTTTTATGACAATATTTCGTTGGGCGACATCGCCGATAATCCAGCAACCGCAAACGGCGATATTGGCATTATTTATGACGAAGTTCGCAACGGCGGCCGCTTGCCTTCGTACCACCGTTTAGACCTTTCATTAAAAAAATCGTTTAGCTTTGGCAAATATGCAGCCTTAGATATTACGGCAAGTGTAACGAATGCCTACAATCGCAATAATATCTTCTATTTCGACCGCGTTCGCTATACTCGCGTCGACCAACTGCCATTATTGCCAAGTTTAGCCATGCAGTTTAGGTTTTAATTTTAAAAAAACAAAAAAATAGCCCTATACTTCTTGCAACAAGCAGGAGTGTAGGGCTATTTTTTATCGCGTATCGTTTTTTATGGTGAAAAAGCCGTATCTTTGTACGGCATTTCAAGCAAAACATCTATTCCTTTAACTCTCCAACCTCCAACCTCCGATAAAGATGTTCAAACACCACTTTTATTCGATTCCTTTCACCTTTCTATCCCTGTTTCTCCTTTTATTTCTAAATACTTCCGCTTTTGCTACCTGCATCAGTTGGCGAGAAGTAGCCGTAAATCTAACACCGCGCAATGAATTGGAAATAAAATGGCGCGTAGAAGAAACGCTTGGCACGTTTGCCTATCGGGTCGAGCGAAGTATAGACAATGTGAGCTTTACCGTCTTAGGCGAAATATCAGGATTGCAACAAATGGAAGGCGATATTCGCTACAGCTGGAACGATGCAAGCCCTTTATTCGGCAAAGTATTCTATCGGATTCGCCAAATAAAAGGCGGCGGCGAAGAATGTTTGTCGCCTACAATTGATTTTACTTATATAGACAATGGCATACAACAGGCTGAAATGTACCCGAACCCTTGCATAGATTACCTACACCTCAGCTTTTATGCCAGCCGTTACAGCGAGCTGTCCTTGGTATTTGTAAACGAAGCGGGCATTTTAGTGCGCCAAGAAACCGTAAAAGTTAGTCTGGGTTTCAACACCTTACTTATCAATGTACTATCCTTACCGCCAGGTATTTATACCGTGGACTTAAAAAATAGAGAGCTTGCTGTACGCCGCCGATTAGTTATTCAGTCCTACTAAGGAACGAGTAAAACGAACCAAGTTATCTTTTACCCATTCCTAAATGCTTCATCGTGAAAATTAGTTTGTCTAAACTAAACAGTTAGGCATCGCAAAAGCGCACCCCACACAATATCTATTCCATAGACAACTAATTTTAATAAAAGAGCGTCTAAAAAACAAGTCGTTTCAAATAACGTTAAAATGCCTATCAATCTGTGACATATTCCTAAAATCCGTATTCCTAAACAACTACAAAAAGGCTTTAGGAATGGTAAAAGATAACTTGGTTAGTTTTAACTCGTCTTTTTACTCGTCTTTTAACTCGAAGCGGCGTTAAATTTTCCGTACAATGCGCTGCGTTGAACTCAAAATTTGCCTTGCTTTGTGCCAAAATCCTTCGCAAAACCTGCCCAAGTTATCATTTACACGTTCCTTACGCAAATTTTACAATCAAATTATAACTTTTTTAATATAAATTGCGTCTTTAAAGAAAGAATCGTAATTCTTTAGGTTTCCGATTTAAACTAAGTTTAAATACCTCTGCGAAACTCTGCAACGCCTCTGCGAAACTCTACGTTTAAAAAAAACAACTCTACGTTTAAAAAAAACAACTCTACGTTTAAAAAAAACAACTTTGCGTTTAAAAAACTACAAACAACCTAAACAGTTACAAACAATCAATTCGTTCATACTTTAAAAAATGCCCTCGCGCATCTACATTTTGGTAAAAGCCGCCGTCCCTATTCTTCTTTTTAGCCTTGTTAGCCTTGTCCCTAACAACCGTATTTTGGCAGATAATTCGCCGTTTTTTGTAAAAAACACTATTTCGCACCTAAAATCTGGCGCAAAAACACTGGCAACGATGCCTTATAATTTACTCCGCAGCCTATCGGACGATAAACGAGTCGAAGCGATAGAGGCGCAACTTGCGCTCCGAGCCATTGTCGAACAATCGCAAGTGCTGCTCAACGACGGCATGAAAACTATTCCGTATAAAAATTTGGCGGCTAAAAAATTAGCGGTCGTGCAGATAGGCACAGCACCGAGCAGTACATTTGAAACGACGGCAAACCTGTATGCGCCGTTCGCAAAACTGTCGGTGTCGCTTGCGCCAAACAAAGACGAATTGCTCAAACTTGCGCAAGAAACCAGCAATTACAATAGTTTTTTGATTAGTTTAAACAATGTTTCCTTAGACCCGAAGCAGCACGTCGATTTATTGACTGCCTTGAAAATGCTTGCGCAAAAGGGCGAAGTAGTAGTCGTTAATTTTGGTAAAGCGGAAAATTTAGCCGTGCTAAACGATGCTAAAATCACGCTTTTACAAGCAAATAATACTGAATACGAAAGCCAAAATGCCGCTGCGCAAATTTTATTTGGCGGTATTCCCGCTACGGGAAAACTGCCTGTTGCTGTAGGCTCATTTCCGCAAAATGCAGGGCAAACAACGGTATCTACTCGTTTTAAATACACAATTCCAGAAGAAGTCGGCCTTGACGGCGCAAAATTAGCCCAAATAGACGCTATTGCCACTCAGAGTATTGCAGGACACGTTTTCCCTGGTTGTCAAATTTTTATAGCAAA
>JBEEMU010000547.1:0-3642 GCA_041192485.1 Bacteroidota bacterium
TGGTTTCAGTTTTTGAATTTTTCGGTTCAGAGCCGCCACAACTTGCAATTGCGAAAGCCAAGAACAACCCAGAACAGGTTAAGATTATACTTTTCATTAAAAAATTAGGTAAATGGTTATGTAAAAAACGTTCGCTTGGTGGCACATTGCGGCTGGTTTGTGTGATATACATCATATTAGTTGAATTTTGAGGTTTTTAAATATAATCCCTTTAATCCGTGTACTATCCTAGTCCACACAATGTGAATTACCGCCTAAAAAGATAACTCTCTTTTTAATACTTATAAATGCAAGGCAAAGATACGGCTTTTTTCAGTTTTATCAAAATAAAAAAACAAAAAAACACCGCACCTGCATTTTTTGGAATACGAGTACAGTGGTTTTTTGTTGAATTTTTTATTTTACAATAAATTGCTCTTTTACGAGAATATCGTGTATTTTTTTGACGAAACTTACTGGCAAATCGAGTTTGTCCAGTTTGTAAATTTAAGTTTTGACGTGCGATAACTGCCTGCGATAGAATCCACGGTTTCCTTCGTGAATAAAAACGCTTCCGATTTGTATAAACAGCGGCTACTAAAAAAGCCGCGCCCTTCGCTTACATTCGTGTATTGCGGAATGACATCGGACGACGACACGCCAGTGTTTTCGCTAATCGATTGCGAATATTTCGCATAGTCGCTGCCTGCGGCATATACATAAGCATAATACTTCAAACTTTGCCCGCAACGCACAATATTAGAACCCGCAACTGGAATGTAATTATTCAGCGTATTATACAATTGTACGGGTTCGACGCTCATCGTGACTTTGCCATCAACAGGAGTTAGTTTATGCCCCAGTTTCCAAACAAATGTTTTTTCTGTTACAAGGTTCGTTGTCAAATCCTTTTCTTGGTAGCGAAAATGCAAATCGATGTCGAAAGTAGCGGCATTCCGTGGAACTTCATTAATTTCAAACTTCCGCTGTTTCGGCGATTGTGGGTTCACGACCCAAGTTTGCGAGATGTTTGGCGATGGTGTCGACAAATAAAATTCGGGGATTAGGCGCGTTTCGGCTGTATAAGATTTTTGCACGTCTTCGTTCAAAATAATCATTCGATAGCGGTATAAATCGGTGCGTTTGCCTGCCGCATTATACGTTGCAGTGTCCATCCGCTCCTTTGTTTTATACAAATAGTTGGGCGTTGAAGCGAAAATGCCCGTTGCACGCGGAAAGCCCTCTTGCGCTCCATCAACTTTGTTTAACGCAATATCTTGCACCACTTGATTATTGACATTATTTACTTTTTGCAAACGGACACTTGCATTTTTAAAGTAAATATTATTAACGTCGGCCGCTAAAACCGTTGCGCCAGTTGTAGGATCTAAAAACGCTCGCTCTATACGAATATATTGCGCGGTATCTTGCCAGTTTAGCAAGCCATAAACGACGGGCGTTTCTTTAAAATCACCTGTCGTTTTCAACTCATTATCGCAGGAAGAAAGGAAGGAAACCGCAGTGATTGCAGTTGTCACTAAAAGAAGATTGGTGTATCTTTTCATTAAATTGTTAAATAGAAAGAAGTAATGTCAATATTTGCGACAAAGGTACGAATATCGTTCAAATATAAATGTAATTTTTTGTAAGTATTTTTCAAGACGGCTCAATGCCCTCTTTTAGCCATTCCTAAGTCCTAAAAGGTTTGTTTTGTTTTTTAAAAATAGCCACTACACCCTAAAAATCTTCAGTGCAACGGCTATTACTACTATTTCAGCCGTTTACGGCTTTTTCATACTGTTTTTTGGGGGCTGGTGCATACACGATTTGTAGCCGTTTTTATTTACGGAGGCTCCTTTATTGTTTCCTCTTTCCAAATGTATGCCTCGGATATTCAACTGGTTTTTTGCTCTGAAAATATAGGCAGGATTATCGTTAATAGAATAAAAAATACACCGAATCGCCTTGTGGTCACGATTAATATATTTTACAAGCTGTATACCCGACTCATCAGGCATCGTAATATCCGTAATAACAACTTGTATATTTTTACGTTCTTCCAAAACGCCTTTTGCTTCGGCTGCCGAATAAGCTAAATGTGATTGACAGAAGCTGTATTTGGGCCACCGTTTTTGGGTATGTTTTCTTGCATTTACTATAAATAAAAGGTTGGATAATAATGGGAAATTGGTGATTTTAAACCAAAAAACTATCGCATACGCGGGTCTAGCCAATAATAAAGCGTGTCGGTTAGGATATTTATAAAAACAAAAAGCCCTGCGGAAAATAGCACGGTACCAAGCACGACGGGCATATCGTAATTGATTAAAGCATTGACGGTTAGGCTGCCAAGTCCGTCGTAATTAAAAACGGTTTCTACAAAAAAAGCACCCGTTAATAGGCTGGCAAACCAGCCTGAAACGGCGGTTGTTACAGGGTTGAGGGCATTTCGCAAGGCATGGCGAATAATAACAACGGGTTCGGAAAGCCCTTTTGCTCGGGCAGTGCGCACATAATCCATGCCTAATACATCGAGCATGGTGCTGCGAGTGAGCGAAGCGATAAGCGCGACGGGGCGGATGCCCAAGGCGATGGCGGGTAAGAGTAAATTTCGCCAAACAGCGGTCGTATTTCCTTGTAAATCAAGGGTGTATAAGCCGCCACGCAGGTTAAGATGTGTGAAATCGCGGAATAAATAGCCGAACACAAACGCCAATAAAATGGCGACGACATAACTCGGTAGCGATACACCTAATACGGCAATTGTATTGACAATTCTGTCTATCCACGAGTTGTGGTGCAAGGCGGCGATAACGCCAAAAAACAAGCCTGTTAGTGTGGCACCAAGCATGGCTAAAAGTGCCAAAAGTGCGGTTTTCGGTATGGCATCGCTTAGTAATTCGGTGACATTTCGCCCATTCTGATAGGATTGCCGCAAGTAGGGCTTTTTTATAACGATGCTTTTTTGCGAAAGCGCAAATAGGCAGAAATAGGAAAATTTGTTTTTAGTTAAAATACTATCGCCGTGAATGGATATCGGAGAAATGTCATTCAAATACCAAAGCATTTGTTGGGGCAACGAGGCATCTAAGCCCAGCTCGGCGCGTTTGGCAGCAAGGGTTCCGGCATCGGCGCGTTGCCCGAAAGTTAGGCGAGCAGGGTCAATCGGCGCAAGGTAAACTAACGATGTTATGAGCAAAATAACAAGCAGTTGTACACTTAAAATATAGGCGATGCGAGCAAGCATGCGAGGTGATATTGAAATTGCGTTACCAACGAAAAAAAGGTGTTGGTAACGCTTTGGTAATATTGAAATTGCGTTACCAACACCAAAAAAGGTGTTGGTAACGCTTTAAGTAGTAGTAACTAAATAATCACGGTTTTGAAGCCCTGTTAAATAGGACGTTCTGCGCGAATAATAACAGTGTTTATTTTGCCGCTGGTGCTTATTTCTTATGAAATAATATTTTCCTAACGGAAGCGCGGACACGCAACTCCAAGGCGACGGCGTTGCGGCTGTGTATAAATAATAGACAATTCGTAGCCGCCACGCGCATTGCTTACGGTGCGCAAATCTGACATATTCAAATCGTAGCTGATGCCGAACGCCCAGTTTTCAAAATCTAAGCCGCCGAATAAAATCAAGGCATCTTGTGCAATTGG
>JBEEMU010000548.1:0-2921 GCA_041192485.1 Bacteroidota bacterium
AAACTGCCGAAAACAAGGAAATATTGAGCGAAGGACATTCTTTTGAAAATATGACTTTTTCGGTAACCCCCAACTTTAATGCGCAAAGTAGCTTGCTAACGCCTTCGCCTAATTTTTTAGCTTATACCGACTCGCTCCACCGTTTTTTAAGCAAACACCCCGCTTGGGTTATCACGATTACAACGCATACAAACGATATTGAAAATACGGAGGTCGGGCAGAAACGCGCCGATGCGATTTTGCATTTTTTCCAGCAACTTGGCATCAAAAACACGATAAAAACGGATAATGCAGGCAATTTGCGCCCGATTGCGCCGAAGAGTACCGAAGAAGGGCAGCTAAAAAACCGACGTATAAATGTGCTAATAAGTAAGGGTCTGAGCCATAGAAACCCAAGACAACTCTCTCACTATTTTCTTAAAACATAAAACAATGCTTACCAATTTTTTTACTAATTTTTTTGACCCCATTAGCCTGACATTCTTAGGCTTGCTTTTCGGAGCTGCCATCATAGGGCTTGGTGTAGGCTTCTGGATTTGGGGAACCCTATCGAAGCGTTTGGCAGCAAGATACGAACGGATAAACAAAGAACTCGCAGTCGCTCATCGCAAAAACTCATCGGCTAGCCCAAATGATTTAAACGAATTAGACAGAGTGCGCAAATATGCTCGACTGGTAGAAGAGGAGCGCAATAGATTGCTGGTTGATAATAACTTATACCAAAAACAAACCGAAACACTCCGCGATTTGGAGAAAGAGCAAAACCTGCTTTCGCAAGAACTTTTAGACCTGAAAACCAAACAGGACAGGTACGAAAATGCAGAAATAACCACCTGGAAAGCCGAAAATAGAAGGCTAAGAGGCGAAGTAGCCTATTTAGAGAGCGTGAACGAAACGCTACAAAACGACCTCGATACGCAGTTGGATTATTTGAAAAACCAATTGCTACACGAAATAGATATACAAGACAGCTTGGAAGTTTCATTGCATCAAATTAGGATAGACTTTGCGCAAATTACGCAGGAACGCAACGACTGGAAAACGCGCTACGAAGACGAACACACACGCACCCACCGCTCGATAAACGAAACGAAAGGCAATTTTCAGGAAAACACAGAAACGGGGGACGCGCCTTTGCAAACAGCCGTAAAACAAGCCAAAAATGAGACCGAGAAGAATGGGAAGAATGATGATGATGATGATGATGATAACGATGTTTTATTTATAAATGATGCAAGAACGGGTAAGGCAACGGTGACAACAACGGTGACAAAAATGACTGTTAAAACGATTGCCGCAGCGAAAAAACAAGATGTGCGACAGCTTTTGGAAGACCGTTGGCTCACTACTTCGCCCGAAGACCGCGATATATTGCAGCGAATCGTCGGTATTGGCCCTGTTTTAGAACAGCGTTTGAATGATTTGGGTATTTATAGTTTCGAACAACTGGGGCGGTTAGACGATTTTTTAATAGAAAAAGTGGCGGAAGCACTCGATTGTCCGCCGCAACGTATTATAAACGATAACTGGGTTGGGCAAGCAAAGATTTTAGCAACTAAATAAGCCAGATTGGGAATAGGCTTTACAAATGAAATTGGTTCATGGTGATTTATAGAAAGCGCGGATTTTGTCATAACGACAAATTTCGCGCTTTTTTATTTTATATTACAAAAAAAAGATTGCCAAAAGAAGGATTTATAGTACCTTTGCAGTCTTTAATTTATCTATATAATAAAATAACGTTGAATTTTCGGGTAACATTTCTTGGCACAGGTACTTCTATGGGCGTACCTGTTGTAGGGTGCAAGTGTGAAGTGTGCAAGTCGGACGACCCGCGAGATACGCGCACACGAACAGCTATACTCCTACAATCGGACACGACGACGGTTGTTATCGATGCAGGCCCCGACTTCAGGCAGCAAGTTTTACGCGAAAACCTAACCAAAATAGATGCTATCGTTTTAACACACGAGCATCGCGACCATATTGCCGGACTCGATGACATTCGCCCCTTCAATATTTGGCAAGACGCAGCAATGCCTATTTATGCGAACGATGCCGTGGAAACGGTTATAAAGCGAGAATATCACTATGCTTTCGGCGAAAACCGGTATCCTGGCGGCCCTCGCTTCGACCTAAAAACAATAGACAAACACGCCAAATTCACTATCGGCGACCTTGATTTTCAAGCCATTGAAATACTGCATGGCAGTCTGCCTATTTTATGTTATCGTATTCAAAATTTTACTTATATTACAGATTGTAAAACAATTTCGGCTGTCGAGTTTGAAAAAATTATAGGAACTAAAATATTGGTAATCAATGCCTTGCATCATAAAGGGCATTATTCGCACCTCAACCTCGAAGAAGCCTTGGAAATGATAGAACGCATCAATCCGGAACGGGCATTCCTCATACATTCCAGCCATTCGATGGGCAAATATGCCGATATACAGCCTACCTTACCCGAAAATGTGACTCTAAGTTATGACGGCTTGCACTACAATTATTTGTAAAAAATATTACTTCCTACTACATCATACATCATTTAAATAATATCCTTGTGAAAACAACGCTTATTACAGGCGGAGCCGGATTTATCGGCTCCAACTTTGTTTTATATTTTTTAAAAAAATACCCAAATCAGCAAATTGTGAACTTAGACGCGCTCACTTATGCAGCCAATTTGGATTATTTACAAGAAGCAAATTCTTTCAAAAATTATTTTTTTGAAAAGGGTGATATTTGTGACAACCTATTTTTAAAAGAATTATTTGAAAAATATGACATTCATCATATTATTCATCTTGCCGCCGAATCGCACGTCGATAACTCGATAACAGGGCCTGCCGCTTTTGTGCAAACAAATATTTTGGGAACCTTCAACCTCTTAGAAAAAGCGCGGCAGGCGTGGTTTGATG
>JBEEMU010000549.1:0-5083 GCA_041192485.1 Bacteroidota bacterium
TGCCAGCAATTGCGCGTTCAATTGCGTTGCCTGCCCTTGTTTGGCGTATAATACACGCGGATGCAAGCTAAAAAACTTACTTATTTGATAGTTCAGTTCGGCATGTCCGACTATCATACTCGGCAGAAAGGCGGTCTGGTTCGTTAAAAAAGAAGGCGTTTGTGTCAATAAATGTTTGTAAGAGCCGCCTATTTTAACATTGCTGCCTGCCCCAAAATAGGAAGCGAAAGCTATCCCTGCGCTCAAATCGGGCGTGAGAATATTGTCGCTCGCAACGGTTTCATTACTGCCAATCGTCGGGTCTATTTTTTCGCCATTAAATTGCGAAGCGAAGGTGAAATCGCTCAACCGAATGCGCTGATTTACTAAGCCGCCCTGGATACCAAACGACAAGAAATGGTGTTGCTCTTCGGGGTCGAAGGCAAAATGATAGGCGAGCGACATATTCGCCCCCAAATTATTAAACTTGCCGCCCGCCGATTCGTCGTTTAAAAACGAAATGCCTAAGCCGAAAGAGCCGCGCACTTTTTCATCAAACAAATTGAAATCGGCGAAAGCCGACGGCGTACTATACATTCCCGATTTGCCGATATTCGCCCATTGATTGCGGTAAATTGCGCCTAAGCGGTATTTACCCTCAAAATGCCCCGCAAATGCAGGGTTGAGTACCAACGGAGCTTCGGTAAACTGCGAAAAAAGCACGTCTTGCGCTTGTGCTGTTGGTAGGCTAATCATTCCTAAAATAATAGCGAATAGGGCGTTTATATGTTTTTTCATTGGTATGAAAAGGTATTTTGATGATTTTTTTAATTATTTCGACTAACGAAGCAGCGTCACTTCCCCGCTATCTTGTTTTGTTTGATTATTTTGGTCGATATACTCTATAAGATAAACATAAGTGCCAGATGCTTGCGGCTCGCCTTTAAATGTGCCGTCCCAGCCGTTGCCCGATGCGTTATCATACAGGAGTTCGCCCCAGCGGTTGAAAATACGGAATGTTTTTAAGGTAAAACCATTGCCGAGAGGTTTGAAATAATGGTTTTCAGCTTGCGAACCGTTTGGCATGAAGGCCGTCGGTATTGCATAGCCGTCGCGATAGCGTATCGTTACTTTTAACAGTTTATCTAAGGTACACCCATTTTTACTAATACTTAGCGTATAAATAGTGGTAGAAGTGGGCGAAAGAATCGGATTTAAATCGGCGGGGTTGCTAACATTCGTTGGCGGCGACCATAAAACGGTGAACGGGTCGGCCGTATTTGTGCTAACGTAAGGAACGACGGTTTGCCCGCTATAAATCACTGTGTCGCGCACCGTTAAATCAACGGCGACCGACGGAATTGTCACATTGCTACTCGCTGTGCAGCCCTTATTATCGGTGACCGTGACCACATAATTGCCCGATAAAAGCTGCACGGCGCAACTATCTGTTTGCGAAGGCGCGGTATTCCAACTATAAGTATAGGGCGCAGTCGCGTTTTGAATATTCGCAACACAAACTTTTCCCGTAGGTTCTATGCCACACGCTTTATTGCGAATAGTCATATTAAACGACATCGGCTGTGTGGGACCAGGTACTATCACTGCGGTAACAGTTTTGGAGCAGCCGTTAGCATCGGTGACACGCACCGTATAAGTGTGGGCTTCTAAGGTAGTTTGATGGGCAATAGGCGGCGCAGTAGGCGACCAGTAATAGGTGTAAGTGCCTGCCCCGCCTTGCGCAAGGATGGAAGCCGTGCCGTCGTTGCCGCCGTAGCACGTTGTCCCTTGTATCGAGTTCGGAACGAGGCTTGCGGTAAGCGCACTTGTGGGTTCTTCTATCAAGCCGTCGGCATATCCTTTGCAACCAGTAGCTGTTTCGGTGACTTCAATGCCATAAACTCCCGCATACAAGCCCGTTTGATTATAGCCACTCGAACCTATACTATTCACGCCGCCGAGCCACCAATTATAGTTATAATCGGAAGCCGTACCATTTGGAATAGTGACGTTCATAACGCCGTTATGCTCGCCCTTACACCGAATATTTGTGGTCGCACTTTCGGGGCTGATAGTCGTCGTAGGTTGTGCGATGACGGCCGAAGCGGTTGCCGAACAACCATATTGCGACGTGACCGTGACTTGATACACCACGCCGCCTTTCACGCTCGTCAGGGTATCGTTTTTAGACAAAATCGTAATGCCCTGCTGCTGCCAAGCGTAGGTATAAAGCTTGGACGAATCGCCTATCGGATTTATTACCGCTATTTTACCGTTCAGCTGCCCTGCACATGTATAGCTATTCGGGCTTTTGGCTAAGGTAAACGAAAGCGGCGCATTATTGTCGGGAATAGTAACGGTTGCGCTTGCGGTACAGCCCGAAGCTGCCGTGACGGTAACTGTTTGCGTTCCTGCACCCAAATAGCGGGCGGTGTCTAAGCCATTATTACTCCCCGGATTGCTCCAAGCATAGCGATAGGTTAGCGATAGGTTTTTGGGTGGAATAGCCGCAACTGCGCCCCGACCCGTTCGTCCCAGAAAACAAGTAGGCGCGGCAAGTGCCGTTGTTTGCAGCGTAAACGAGCTGTCTATACAAGCACTTGCCGTCACCGAGCAGTTGTTTTTATCGGTAACGGTTACGGTGTAGCAACTCGCGCTTAAACTGGAAATACTTTGGGCACTCGGGTAATACCCTTGTACGCCGTTGCTCCAACTATAATGCGGCCACAGAGGGCCTCCTATCGGTCGTGGGTTATAGCCGCCTGCAACAGCAGCCAAGACTATCCCATTGTCAGCAGACCTATTTCGATAGCAAGTAGGCGCAACTTTCATAGCGGTAATGGTGAGCGGAATAGGGTCGTATATCGTAATCGTAGCTTTATTTTTGCAAGTAGCTGTTGCCCCGCCAGTGGCCGTGTAAGTATTTGTGACTGTGACGTTATAAACGCCAGGGGGCATATTGCTGACCGATGTGTTGGTATTGCCGATAAGCGGCGTGTCCCACGCATAGCTATACACGCAATTTGTACCCGTACACGCTCGCAACACGATACCAACTACGCCGTCATTCGCGCCGGTGCATTTTGGGTTTTTGCTAATATTGGCTAAAATTTCGGGTTCGTTTAGGTTGCTATTTTCCCTTGCTAACACCGTTCCGCTTGCCGTGCAGCCGTTGCCGTCTGTTACCACTACGGTATGTATAGTACCCGAAGCGATGGGAATATTCGTGACAACGTCTTCGTAAGAAACGCCCCATCGCCACTGATAGGTATAAGGTGTAGCTCCGCCCGTAGGCGCACAAGTGACTACTGCCGAGCTATTTGTACAGTTAGACTGCTGAATAAGTAGCGTAGGATTTGGGTTCAATTCGGGGTACATCGTCATATCGATAGATGCCGAGGTCGTGCAACCCGTTCCGCTACAAGTAGCCGTCACATAATAACGCCCCGCATTGATAGTGGTTATCGGGGCAAAAATAGCTGTATCTATGGAGGTAGTGGCTGGCGCACCAAACGGCCCTTGCCAGGTATAGCTAATTCGGGCGGAGTGTGTTACGCTCGTATCGCAAACCAATGTATTCGAGCTTGGGTATAAACGCAGCGTATCCACGCGGTTATAGGCTAAACAAAACGGATTGCGCGATTTCCAACCTGTACGGATAGATACTCGATACGAGATAGTGCTGTAAACGATTCGGTAAGCGAGGTAATTGGGGCTGAACGTTGTTTTGTTTTTATTCTTATCTAATGAAAGCGAATACAAGTCTATATCTGCCAAATTATTTCTTAAAAAAATAATATCTTTTGCCGACGTGAAGGTGTAATAATTCACGGTGCGGCCAGGCAAAAAGGCAAACGGCGGAATGGTGGCTTTGGCGCGACCCGCCGCCGTAGGAGTCATCTCCTGCAAATTCGTGGTGCCGAAGCCGTCATCGCTATACGCAAGGTAAATATGCTCGTTCGGGTGAACCGTGCCGTTGCTGTAATTCACGACGATGCCAACCGTGTCGTTCGCAAAATACTGCGGCGAAGTAGGCGAGTTGGACGCCATGCACGAATTGCGCAAAACAATCGTCGTGTCTAAGCTCACGGGTAAGAAATCGGTTTCTAAAACCGCCATTTTATAGCCGACAAGCGGAACGGGGTAGCTACTTTGAATATTAAACGTGTAAAACTTGCCTGCCGTAACCGAGGGCAATTTGCCCACAAAGCCGCCGCGATTATGGTGCCGAATGGCGCTTGGCTGCCACAAAACAGGGTTTATAACCTTATTAAACGCACTAATAACCTGATTGGGCTTGCCACAACGCCACAAGGCCGTATCTACCGCCGCTTCGGGCAGGTTGGTCGTGCGGTTTATTTGCTTCCCAAACCATTGCCAGGTGCCTGCGCCTGCGGCAAAATTAGTAGCCGCTTGCATTGTTTTCGACGTGAAACCGACCGACCGATTAACGCTCACGGCGTTCGTGTCGGCCCCGATATTCGATTGCACATACAGCGGCTGCGAATGCGCCGTTGCCGCCAATAGGAGCGTAATAAATAAAAAGAGCTGCTTTTGCATTTTTATAAAATAAAAAATAGGAAGGTGTGCATGATAAGGAACGTAGTAGGGTATCAATAATCGCTACTACATTGAACCTTGTTAAATAGAACGTGCTGTGCAAGCGATAACCGTGTTTATTTTGCTGCTGGCGCGTAGTTGTGTAGTTTCAGTACCTAATAACTTGTCGCAAATATACGACTACTTTTAATATAAAACGCTTTTTCGAGGCATAACGTTGCTTTATGATGATAAAAGGGCGAAAAAAAAGCGAATATATTAAAAAAAAAGTCCCATTTCATTTTTTTTTAATATCTTTGCTTTTTTTTTAATTATTTTTTTAAACAAAACAAAACAAAACAAAACAAAACAAAACAAAACGATATGCTAAAATCAAAAAAGTACTTTTTGACCTTCGCTCTTCTCTGCGGCGCATTATTGAGTATGGCACAACCCGTCAATGACGAGTGTGCGAACGCCATTGATTTGGGTAGTAGCTATTTTACTTATAGCTCCTCGGACGCGGCTTTTACAAGCGCAGGCGCAACGGCAAGCAGTTTAGGTT
>JBEEMU010000550.1:0-11610 GCA_041192485.1 Bacteroidota bacterium
CAACCGACGACGGCGTGAGGGCAATCCGATTTTCAAGCGCAGACGGCTCTTTCGGAATACCGATAAATAAGCCTTCCTGCCTTGGCATCAACCCCTCTTCCTGTGGTTGTGTAAGCATCTCATTCGCAAGTTTTGATAGTAACGACATCGCTTAATTTTAGAATTTAGACGCAAATATAAGGAAAAAATCAGTATCAGACGCTATTTTTATTATTTTTACAAAAGAGGGCGATTTTTTTTAAAAATAATAGGCAAAAACGAACTATTTTCAAAAATATGTCGTAAATTACGCCGTCAATTTTTAATCTTTCAGTTTCTTTTGTATGAACAAAAAAAGTAGCTGTTTAGTCCAACAAACACTTGAAAAAATCGCAGAAACAAACAGCAGAAACAAGATAAAAGCGGTAAATTGCGCTAAATGTATCAAAATATTGGGCTATATATACATTATCCAATAGTTTTTCGTATCTTTGCGGCAATATTTGCAAATGGTGTAAGATTTTTGGGCCAATAAACGATACAATATTAAGTATGTTACAAAAAAAGCGTTTGCTCATCGTAGCACAAGATATGCTGCCGTACTCCGATATTTCGGAAACCATTGGCCGCATAACCGAACAATTGCCACACGTTGCGCAAAGCAGTGGTTTAGAAGTGCGTATTTTGATGCCCAAATTCGGTATCGTGAATGAACGCCGCCACCGACTACACGAGGTTGTCCGCCTTTCAGGAATGAATATTATTGTGGACGATGACGATTATTCGCTCATCATCAAAGTAGCCTCGCTGCCCGGCTCGCGTATGCAGGTCTATTTTTTAGACAATACGCAGTTTTTTAAAGGAAGAGAGATTTTCGAAAATGAAGACGGCACACCACTTCCCGACAATGCCGACCGAATGGCGTTTTTCTGCAAAGGGGTTCTCGAAATTGTGAAGAAATTTGGCTGGTCGCCCGACCTCATTCATTGCCACGGCTGGATGACGAGCCTTATTCCGTTTTATATCAAAACGGCTTATAAAAACGAACCGCTATTCCGCGATAGCAAAATCGTGGCATCGCTCTACGACGAAACTTATGACAAGCATTTCACTGACCGTTTTCACCAAAAAGCGTCTATCAATCACCTCACAGAAAAAGATTTGACAGCCTTTGACGACGAAAACGGCGTTTACCTACACGGAGGCATTGCCAAATATGCCGACGGCTTGATTATCGGCGAAGAAAATATGATTGATGAAGTGACCGCATTAGGCGAAAAACACGGCAAACCCGTTTTGAGTTTTGAAGCCGACGAGTATGACGCTTTGCAGGCTTATACTGAATTTTATGGCAGCTTGCTTGCAACATAAAATTTTACTATTTACAAAATTTCCTCTATCCGCGCTATTGCGCCATAGTTTTCTATCAGAATATTATCAAAATCATCGGCTTTTTCAAACAATCGTTTGAACAAAACGCCGATGGTTTTTTTATTTAAAAAATAGTCATAAATGGTTGCCGACAACACAATGTCATGCCCTATCAAACTGAATGACAAGCCTTCTAAACTATTATTTTGCCGCAATAAATATTCATAAATGGGTTTGATATTATTTTTGGGCAACTGGCAAAGAATTGCATCTACGGTGATATAGCCCGAGCCTTCGTCGTAATGCAGTAGAATAACGGCCGAACCTTGCTGAATTTCCCAACTATTCGTGCCGCGCCGTGCCAAACTCACGTTGTAGCCTATTTCGGTAAGCACTTCCTCGACCGTGGCGCACACACCGACGGGGGTATAGGGCAACAAGGCGGTCGGTAAATGCACTTGCGTGCCGCAAAACGGGCAATAATCGGCTTCTATATTTTGTTCGGTGACAATATTGCTGCACGACGAACAGCGCGTAGCACTCTGGTTGGCCGCAACGCTCAAATAGTCGTCTAAGGCCGTTTGCAGGTAGTGTGCAGGCAGCGCAAAGCCTAAGTTATGGCTTTCGCGCAAAATAAAGGTATTGACACCAATAATATCGCCGTTGATATCTACTAAGGGACCGCCGCTATTTCCCGGATTGATTGCGGCATCTATTTGGATATATTTCACGTCTTGATGCACTCGCTCGGCTTTCGACACAATGCCCTGTGTAGCAGTGTATTGCAAGCCATAAGGATGCCCAATTGCCACTATTTCATCGCCTGCGTTCACCTCGCTGCAACTCAAATTGACGCAAGTAAAACGGGCGTTGGGAGGCACACTTAAAAACGCAATATCGTGTTTGGGGTCGCGAAACACTACTTTCGCTAAAATCGGTTTGATATTGCAGCCCGACACAACGGCTTCGCTACTCGTTGCCACAACGTGTAGGTTCGTAATAAGTAAGTGCGGTTTATGTAAATAAAAACCCGTACCCGTGCTTGTCGGCGTGGCAAGCTGGATAACAACGTTTTTATATTGCTCGATGATTAGGTTCAAAAGAACGTGATTTTTTTAAGAACGTGATTTTTTAGGAACATGATTTTTTTAGCAGCTACTTCCCAAAACCCGCCGCCCAATACCCTGGTGGATTGATAGATTCGTAAATATTCGAGTAGCGTTTATTGACGACTAAGGTGTTTTTAGCGTTCGTTAAAAAAATACACGGCACTTGTTCGGCTATTTTTTCTTGCAGGGTGTAAAAAAGTTTCAAGCGTTTGTCGGGGTCGCGCTCGATGCGCAACTGCATGATAATAGCATCGGACGAAGCGTCGCCAAAACCCATATAATTAGACCCTCCTTTTTCTGCCGATTGCGTGTGCCACATTTGCGTAGGGTCGGGCTGCCCGACCGACGACTTGGTAGAGGCATTTACATATAAATCAAAGTTTTGTGTATTTAAATTTTCCAACATTTTCGACCATTCCATCGGTGCAATGTCTATTTTTACACCCACTTTTTTACAGGCTTCTTGAAAGATTAAGCATACTTTTTCGCGTTTTTTATTGCCAATATTATAGTTCACTTTCAGCTCCAATTCGGTTAATTTCCCATTGATTATCTTATCTAAGGTGCCGTTTTTATTCGTATCTTTCCAGCCTGCCGCTTCTAAAAGTTTTTGCGAAAGGTCGATGTCGAATGAATAGGGTTGGATAGCCGGGTTTTTATAGGTGTCGGAGCCTGGCACTATCATAGACGTTGCGCGGACAGCCATACCATAACACATCGTTTGAATATAAGTATCAACGTCCATCAAATGCGCCAAGGCTTGGCGCACTCGAATATCACTCAATTTCGGATTGCGCATATTGATACCGATATACGCAAAAGTGGGTTGCAACGGCGTAAACATATTGAATTGCCCCGTAAATTCGGGCGATTTCTGCAAATCTACATAGTCTTTTGACACCACATTTGCCATGACATCTACTTTGCCGCCCTTTAAGGCCACTACTGCCGTTGTCATATCGTTGATAGTTTCATAAACAAGCTGTTTAGGATAAGCCTGCACCCAGTAAGCGTCTATTTTTGAAGCCACTTTATCGCCCCACCAATCTTTTTTACGCACCAATGTAATTCTTTTTTGGGTTTGCCACGACACAAATTTATAAGCACCCGACCCCATAATGGTTTCTCGCTGAAACTTAGGGCTATTAAAATGCTCGGCAAATTGAGTCAATTTTGGGTCGTTCAGCAATACCTCTGCCGAAGTATTTTTCATACGCATCAAGGTGTAGCTTCCCAGAAGGTTGTCTTTGTCGTAGGCGGCGTGGGGCAAAATCCAGAGGTCGGAAAGCGATTCTTCGGCAATATAATAGGCTTCTTTGTATAAAAGAGTGAACTTTTTAGGATTTTGCGCATCTATCACAATGTCTTCAATGTCTTGAAATTCGCCATTCAGCCCACTATTATCTATTTTGGGGCAACGCAAGGCTTTTAGCGAAAAAGCGACATCTTCGGCGGTCACGGGCGAGCCGTCGTCCCACGCGGCTTCTTTCCGTATTGCTACCGAAATGGTCATTTTTCCATTCGGCAAATAGTCTATTTTCGGGCGTTCTTCCGCCAATATTGGTGTAATTTGATAGGTTTTATAATCTACACCCAAAAGCGTTTGACTCACGTTTGACAAAATAGAATAAGCCCCTAAATCGTTCGCAATAAGCGGACACAAGCTACTGGGGTCGGAAAGTTGATGAATAACTACTCGCGACGTGCTGCTACTCGG
This sequence comes from Bacteroidota bacterium, assembly GCA_041192485.1. GTDB lineage: Bacteria > Bacteroidota > Bacteroidia > Chitinophagales > Saprospiraceae > JBEEMU01. The sequence goes on from JBEEMU010000550.1 coordinate 4,177, forward strand.
CTCTGGATTTGTGCAGCCAAAAAAGCACAAAACGAAAATTGCCAAATAGTATAAAAACAGAGGCTTTAAAGACGTTGATTGGGACGGGTAAACTTTCATAAGATTTTTAACAAATTTAAAAAAAACGATGCGTTTCTGGCTGGTGGACTTCAGTCCGCCCTTGCTTTAAGTATTCTTCAATGGATTTTTGTTTTGTGAGGCGGACTGAAGCCGCACCTGCCAAGACCGTGCGTAACATGAGTAAATAACGCATATTCTGCGTTTTGTGCGCTTTTAAATAGGGTTCACGCTTTCGCGGAAAATAACGTGCAATAGCGTTTGCCCGACGGCTTTGAGGGTGCTTTTATCGATGATAGACATATTATCGTCGTGCGTGTGATGATACGCGCCGAAGCGATAGCCGCCGTTGCCGGGTGAGAGGTCCAAATTGATAATATCGACGGTTGGAATTTTTCCAATATCGTTCACGAAAAAATGGTCGTCGGTTACGCCATTGCATTTATCCATGCTGAAAAAGCCCGAATAGCCTGCTTCGTGCGCAATTTGCCAAATTTTATCTTGAATTTCGGGGGCATACTTTTGCGAAACGGCTTCTTTTGGAAAGACCGCATTTTTCGCGCCCACCATATCTAATAAGATGCCATACCGCGCCTGATAGTTCGGCACAGGCGGATTGCCTGCCCAGTGTTGCGAGCCTAAGCCCCACGATTTGCCTGTTTCGTCGTCATTTTTACCCAAATCTTCGGCATCAAACATCACCAAATCTACGCCCAAGTTTTTTGCCAAGGGGGTTGCTTGTAAAACACGCGCAATTTCAATCAACATCGCAACGCCCGTTGCGCCATCGTCTGCGCCCAAAATGGCTTGTTTTTGTTTAGCGGGGTCTTTGTCTTCTTCCGCAATATTGCGGCTGTCCCAATGCGCCGAAATGAAAATGCGCATAGCCGCTTCGGGGTTTATTTGCGCCGTGATATTACGCGCTTTTTTCACCGTCCCGTCATACAGTCGTGCATCAAACGGTTGCTCAATGACCTTGCAACCGTAGCCCTTGAATTTGGACACCGCCCAGTCGCCGCACTTGCGATGCGCTTCGCTACCCGTCACACGCGGGCCAAAGCCAACTTGTTTTGCGGTAAATGCGTAAGTGCTATCCGCATTAAAATCAGGCACATTCACCTGTGGCGTTTCCGCCTTCGCAGGCGTTGATGGGTTTTGCTGACAAGCCGTTAAAAAAACAACTAATAGGACAAATGGAACGACAAAAAAAATGTTTTTTTTCAAAATATAAATAAATAGGAGATGATGATGCAGGAAGTAGGAAGAGGAGAGTATATAAATAGATGAGTTTATACTATGACTAAAAGCCTATTGTCTAAAAGCCTATTGTAAGTCAGCTGCAAAGGTACGACTTTTTGCTGGAAACATCGAAATATCGTATTAAGTAAGGCAACTTAGCCAGAACTACTTTTTAATAAGGCTATCTTTCACAACCGCTTTCGTAGAATCTAAGGGGCGAATGCCCACCATTGGAAATTGTTTTACGGTAGGACGACCCTCTAAAAGCGCGTGAACGGCGTATAACATTTGCATTTGTTCGGTGCTATGACCGTGTTGCGCTTCCACGTTGATATAGCGAATATTTCGTGCGCCGCAATAAATAGAGAGCGAGCCGTCGTCGGGCGCGTCGGGGCGTTGCAAAACCACATTGAAGCCTGCCGTTTTCAGGTATTGAAAATCGGTGGGAATGGTCACATAGAAAAACTCGTCTTCGTCGTTTCCGTCGTTAATATAAAGGTCGGCGGCAGTATTTGCTAAGGTGCTGTCGGGCAGGTAGCTGCGCACCGAAAACTTGCCTTCGCTGCTATTATGCACCGAAACCAAGGTGTTTTTTTTCACAAATAAACTGTCCGTAATTTGCTTGGCAAAATTAGTTACTTGCGAAAAAGCGTCGTCGGAGTAGCTGCGGCTAAAATCGTGGAGCGTGTTGTAAACGCCCGTCGGCGTGTAAATGCGATTAGGGTCAAAACTATATTTCTTCTTTTTCAGTTTGAAGGTCACATTGCGGTGCTTATCGGCTTTCACCTCCCAGGCAGTCCCGCCTATTTCGCGAAGGAATTGCTGCACACATTCGGAAGCAGTTTCTTCGTTTTCGTGCAGCACACAAAACGTATAGGGCAGGTTTTTGGCGGAAATAGTTTTTTGAAAAGCATAGCTCGTCGTGTTTTCGGCATCGCCTAATAAAAACGAAAACTCGTAGCTATGCACCGCATACCAATGCGGCGACACGCCCATACTCACTAACGAGATACCGAGCAAGGCAAGTAGCAGGCTCCTTGTGCTGCGTTGATTCCTAAGTTGGAGCTTAAATAGACTTTTAAGCAAACGCCCACGTTGATTTTTAATAAATTGCATACGCCTATAAATTTAAGGACTAAAAAAGGACTGTTTTTTTTTTTTTACAATATAATAATAATACATTTCGCTAATTTTCGTTCTACTCTTGTAACAGACTGCAAATATATAGATTTTGCGTTAAAACGCAAAAAAATACCATTGTTTGCCATTTTTTTATTTAAAACGCAAAATCTTACACAAAACACTCTATAAAAGTAAACAATTATAAGGTTTTTTGTAATTTATTTGCTCTACAAATGTAAATAAATGTTACTATATCATGCCAGATATTCCGCGTACCTTTGCCCTATGAAAAAATAACCGCAAAATTACACAGAAAAATATAATATTCTGCCATAAAATAACGATTTTTGCGGCGTATAAAATGTAATGGCCATTTAAGTACCAAGTAACTACTATTAATCATCGAATTATTAGACGATAAAATTTGCCGAAAGGCTGCCAATTAAGTTTTATTATCGCCTTTTCATTCGAAACTTTATAAACGAAAATTCATATCAATTACTGTACAAACCATCTTATGATGCGATTTCTTAGACTTTCAGTAGCACTGCTGCTCTGTACCTTTTGCGTACAATCTGCCTTTGCTCAAATTCCGGGTGCCAACTTTGCGGTACTACAGGGAACCCCGACTCGCGGTTGCGGTCAATTACTGGTAACTTTGGTGGCAACACCGAGTGACCCAAATTACACCTATACCTGGGATTTCGGAACAGGCAATCCTAACGACGTGGAGAGCAATTATGGTATCCCCACGATTGGACACCTTTTCACCTTTGATGCCAACAATATTTGTCGGACGGTTATTCTCACGATTACTAACCAAGCGGGGCAAACGGCTACGGTTCAAAAAATTGGTTATATCTGTGTGTATAGCAAGCCTATCGTCGACTTTGTCCCAGCACCAAACGCCATAACCATAGGCTGTGCGCCGCTTTGTGTGCAATTCGTCGACCAGTCATTGCCGGGTGCAGGTGCCACTAATATTGTTTCTTGGCGTTGGGCTTCAGGCGGTGGCGTACCGAATACCGTTGGCTTCCCTACTTCGCCCGCAGGTTTTGGTGTACCTGGTATCCCAAATCCTACTTTTTGCTATGACGTAACAGGTAGCTATTCGGTTACGCTTATCGCAACGGATAATAACGGTTGTAGCGAAACAATTAATAAACCAAATTCGGTGCGTGTAACACCGACCCCGAAAGTGACGCTTAGTTCGCCGAATACTTCTGGTTGTTCGGTGCCGTTTACGGTAACACTCAATTGTAATGTGAATACTTACGGCGCACCTGGTGTAGGCACGACAATTAACTGGGGTGATAGTATCGCAGGAGTTCCTAGCCCTCGCCAGACTGTTCCAGGCACAGGTATTTACTCGCATACCTATACCAGCCCAGGGGCTTTTGTTATCTCGGCAATTTCTGCTGGCGGAGGAACAAGTCCTTGTAGTGACACCACTATCTTATCAAGTCCTGTTAGTGTTGGAGGTGCTACTTCTTTTACCTTTACACCTGCAAGCGGCTGTATAGGTACAGCAGTTGATTTTACAGCACCAACGGGAGCGACCTCACTTCTATGGAATTACGGAAACGGTCAAACAGGAACTAATGGTAATAACACTTACGCTGCACAGGGTACTTTTTATCCAACGATGACTGCAACCTTACCAGGGGGCTGTCGGGTTACGAAAACAAGCGATACGCCTATTCGTATTAGTATTCCGCCGCCTGCAAGGTTTACTTTAGCAACAAAAAAATACTGTAGTCTTCCTGTAACACCCGTTATTTCAACATTCTCACCAACACCGCCAAATGGTAGTGTAGTTTGGGATTTTGGCTTAGGTAATACTACGACAAACCCTCCGACACCGCGTACCTATACAAGCCCTAGTGCAGCTGGTGGCTTTCAGATAACAGTGTCCGTAACGGATAGTATTGGTTGTACAGCTTCTTATGAAGACACTATCTATGTAAAACCTATTAAACCAAATTTTGGTTTGACTAAAATTGATGGCTGTGTTCCTTATAATGCTCCATTTAGTTTTACGACTAATGGCAGTTCTTCCATAACACCACTCACAACCGGCGGCGGCGGCGGCGGCGGCTATGCCGATTTTCCAATTACCTCTACCAAGTGGTATCGAGATGGCAGTCCAACACCATTTTTAAGCACGACTACGCCGACATTGCCGCCTGCTTATGCCTTTGCAACGGCAGCGCCGTGTCAACATTCTTTTACCATGGTTATTGAAAACTCACAAGGATGTAGAGACTCGATGAAAAGGACAATCAAAGGGAGTGACAAACCTCATGCTTCCTTTACATTTGCCCCTGGCACTACTTGCGCACAGTTTCCTGTAACATTCAATGGTACGGCATCTACTCCTGGAACAAGTGGTTGTGCCATAGATAAATATTATTGGAATTTTGGTCGAAATGAATCGGAAATAGGCACAAACGCTTCTCCCGTTCATATTTATAAAGACACAGCCTTAGCACTGCCAAGTGGCTGCTCTAGCTTTAAACCTTGGTTAATGGTAGAAAGTGGTGGTTGTAAATCGGATACCTTCCGTAATGGCTGTGTAATAGTCACACCTGCTGTGGCTAAGTTCAAAGTTACACAAAGTTGTACCAATAAATTATGTGTAGATTTACATGTAACTGATAATCCTTTGCGGATAGATAACTCTGTGGGTACTACATTTAGTTGGACAGTTACTCGATTAAGCGGCAACGGACCGGTTCCTACCATACCTTCTACTACTTTACCTTTACAAAGCCCGAATCAACAGGTTTGCTTTGCGACAACGGGTAGATATTTGGTGGTGCTGACCGTAGGCGATCCTACTTCTGGCTGTACACAGTCCGCCACCAGGACGTTTACTATCGCCAATCCTGCCGCCCACATGGCAACCAGCCCATTAGTAGGTTGCGCACCGTTTAGGGTTAATTTCAACAGTACCTGTACGGATACTGTTCATATTCAAAGCTATTTATGGTCTTTTGTAAGCAATACTACTCCTGCCAATCCTGCTGTTGTTGCACCCGCAGGTAGCGGTACAAACACAAATGTTGGTAATGTGCAATTTGTAACACCTGGACTTTATACGAATGCGATTAAACTTACTATCACGGATATAAATGGCTGCATAGATACCATAAAGAGTGGGGACGTAGATATACGCGGAACAGTTGTTGATTTTACAGCAACGCCTTCACAGGGCTGTGTGCCAACTACAGTAACTCTAACAAATACATCAACATCTTTCCCTGCGAATAGTACGATTAGCAATGTATATTGGGATATTGACAATAATGGTGTACCTGGCTCGCTTTATGACGCTACTGGGGCTACTGCTTCTTTTGCAGCTCTTGTCACACGGGTATATCGAGTGAAAATTGTAACGGTGAACTCGGCGGGTTGTCGCGATTCGCTAGTAAAAGTGGCGTTTACGGGCTATGGTACTTCATCTATATTTACAACGGACACGCTGCGTTGTACGGGGCAGAATTTAAATTTTACAAATACCTCTATTGGTCAAGATGCCCTAACCTACGCTTGGACATTCCCAGGTGCTTCCACTACTAGTTCTACTGATCAAAGACCAATGGGTATTAGCTACCCGACCGAAGGTAATTATAACGTGTGTTTGACTGTCACGCAAAATAATCCGATAACGTGTAGTTCTTCTTCGTGCCACTCTATTCGAATTGGCGATCCACATATAGATTTCACCGCAGATACAGTCGCATCTTATTGTCCGCCGCTGTTAGTGACGCTTACAAGCCATTCTACCAATTGTGTTTCTTACCAATGGTATATTAGAGACCAAATAGGCGCACAAGTAGGAGCCTCTAATTTAAACCCGTATCAGTATTTATTTACAGAGCCAGGTGCTTATACCGTCGTCTTAGTAGGAACAACAGCATCGGGCTGTGTGGACTCCTTGGTACGAGATGCTTATATTAACATTACAGGGCCGCAAGGAACCTACTCATTTTCACCCAGTAGGGGCTGTGCGCCGCTTAATGTGGTATTTATTAACACTCAAATTGTTGGAGCAACAAGGGCTTATATCAATGCAGGCTCGCTTGGTGCAGGCTGCGGCTCTCCCTTGCATGCTGTACCTCTTGTAGGAACAGGAGGAACGACTTCGCATAATTATATCTGTGCAGGGGTTTTCAACCCTACCCTTTTACTACAAGATAATAATGGTTGTGAACGAACAATCGACTTAGGGCTGCTCGTCACCGTAGATACAGCGCAAGGTTGGACGAATGTACGCACACCGCCTATTTGTAGAGGAGAAAGCGCACAGCTGCACGCGGCAGCTTCCGACCCGAATGCGACCTTTTTGTGGTACACGATGCCAGGCCATATTACGCCGCCTTTAGGTATGAACCCTGCCGATGTGAATACGGCAAACCCCGTAGTTACGCCGTCAAGTACGACCACTTATTATGTGGATATTACGACAGGTACACCGCCTAATGTTTGTGTGAAAACCGATTTGGTACTGGTAGAAGTAAAACCGTTCCCGCTTCCTGTTATCACTTTCGACCGCTCGAATGTGGTTATTTGCCAAGGCACAACGGTGCAGATAACGGCAAGCGGCGTTACACCTGCCGACCCAGGCGCGGGCTTGCCAAATCCTACGCCGATTACAAATCCATCGGCTTATGTATGGCACTCGGTACCAGGCACTTCAATGTCAGACTCGGTTGGTATTACGAATCCGTTTATGTCGCCTATCGTACCAACAACTTATACGGTAACGGTAACAGGACTTGGCGGCTGTACGGCTTCAAATTCTATTGCTGTGGGTGTATTGATAGATCACCCAGAACTACTCGGGCCAGACCGCACGATTTGTAAAGGCGGTAGCGCACCTTTACCAGTAGCCGCTGGCTACGTTCGTCCGCAATATTCGCCTGCCATTGGTTTGAGCTGCACGACCTGCCCGAATCCAATCGCATCGCCAACTTCTACACAAATGTATTATTTATCGGCGGACAATGCGAA
>JBEEMU010000551.1:0-6381 GCA_041192485.1 Bacteroidota bacterium
ATTGATTTGGTACAAGGGATTTTGAACAATCCTTATAATAACAAAGCGTGTATTGACTTTAGAACCGAAATTGCAGCGTATGTAAATGAAAATCACGAACATTTTAAGTTTTAAACTAACCAAATGCAAAAAAGAGTACTCATAACTGGCGCGGCTGGTTTTTTAGGTTCGCACCTTAGCGACCGATTCTTAAAAGAAGGCTATTACGTTATCGGCATGGATAACTTTATTACGGGTAGCCCCGATAATATTGCGCACTTAGCCGATAATCCTAATTTTGAATTTCGGGAGCAAGATGTATCTAACTATATAGCTATTGAAGGCGAATTAGATTATATTTTGCATTTTGCATCGCCCGCAAGCCCTATACATTATGTCGGTTTTGCGATACAAACCCTAAAAGTAGGTTCGTTGGCTATACATAATTGTTTGGGTTTAGCGAAAGCGAAAGGTGCGCGTGTCATTATTGCGTCGACGAGTGAAGTGTATGGCGACCCGCTCGTTCACCCGCAAACCGAAGAGTATTGGGGTCATGTCAATCCTATCGGTCACAGAAGTATGTATGACGAAGCCAAGCGTTTTCAAGAAGCAATGACCATGGCATATCACCGTCAGCATGGTATAGAAACGCGGATTGTGCGCATTTTTAATACTTATGGCCCGCGTATGGCGGTGGAAGATGGGCGCGTATTGCCTGCGTTCTTTTCGCAAGCTATTCGCGGCGAAGGCTTGACGGTGTTTGGCGATGGCTCGCAAACGCGGTCGTTTTGCTATGTCGATGATTTGGTAGAAGGTATTTATCGCTTGTTATTATCCGACTATCATTTGCCCGTCAATATCGGCAATACGTCCGAAATTACGATGCTCGATATTGCCAAAGAAATCATCGAACTCGTGGGCAATCCGGCGGCGCACATCGTTTCGCGCCCTTTACCGCCCGACGACCCGAAACAGCGTCAGCCAGACATTACAAAAGCGCGTACACTTTTGGGCTGGGAGCCGCAGTTTGACCGCAAAGAGGGTTTCAAACGGACGTATGAGTATTTTAAAACGGTGGTCACGAAAAACTAATCATTACAAAAAAAGCAGTTTTTTATGTATATCAAACAACTGGATATTGAAAATATTCGCGCAATTTCCAATTTGAAAATAAGATTTGAGCAACCTGCGGGTTGGCATGTGCTGATTGGCGACAATGGGCAGGGGAAAACGAGCGTGTTAAGAGCGGTCGTATTTGTTGTTTTTAATGCAGGGAAGTTAGCCAATACATTTAGATTTGATTGGGCAAATTGGGCAAAAAAAGACAAAATACAAGCATCTATTAGATTAGAAATAGAAACAAATACCGAAAATAAAGTTAGTTGTTGGGCAATTATTGACAATACCAAACATACATTAGGCACGATGACATCTAATCCATATTTCAATAGTCGTAGAGAAAAAAAAGAAAATAATTTAGATTTTTTTTCCATGTCATTTGGCGCATCACGCCGTTTTTTTGGTAAAAGCGATGAGATACATGAGGTGAAAAAAGTAGGATTAGATGGCGACGATTTAGCCGCTCATTACCCTTTATTTAACGATGATGTAGTTTTTGATTCGCCTATCAATAAGTTACACCTTTTACATACAAAACGCTTAGAAGACGATGCAAACAGCAAATTTATTTTAGAAAACCTGATTTTATTTTTAACTCATACCAACTTATTACCAAGTGGTGGCAAATTTAAAAAAATAAACTCTGATGGTATTTTTTTTACAAATGAAGAAGGAATTACTGTAGCTTTACAGGATATGAGTAGCGGCTATGTGTCTGTATTGTGTATTGTGCTTACGATATTGATGCGAATGGTAGAAACAAATACGCCTCAAGAAGTTTTTGCAAATTTTGAAGATAACGATTACACTATCCCTATCAAAGGTTTTATATTAATTGACGAAATAGACGCGCACCTGCACCCCGAATGGCAAACGCGCATCGGAGAATGGTTTACGCAATATTTTCCGAATATACAGTTTATTGTGACTACGCATAACCCTTTGATTTGCCGGGCTTGCAACAAAGGCAGTATTTGGCAACTCAAAGACGGCGCAGCCTACCAAATAACAGGCGTGGCGAAAGAACGATTGGTAAAAGGCAATATATTAGATGCTTATGGCACCGAATTGTTTGGTAAAAACACGGTGCGGTCCGAGGTATCTAATGCGCTGCTTAGTCGGCTGGGGCGATTAAATATTCAATATGCTTTGGGTAAAATAACTGCGGAAGAAGAGCAGGAACGTTCACAACTTAAAACAATTTTTCAGACTGATGCTCCAACTGGCTTATAAACATTTAAGTATTGTCGCAGAAATCCGTTTGACTGAGCTTCAAGCGCAGATAGACGCTATTCCTGATTTCACAGAAAAAGTAAGCGAAGCACAACGCCTTTGGACAAATAAAACAGGAAGCGATGCCGGCAAAAAAACTTTTCACGAAGTAAAAGGGACTTTAACCGAAATGTGTATAGCTGTCAAGGTTTGCAATTATTGTGAACACAATGAAGCAACTGATATCGAACACATTGCGCCAAAATCATTTTTCCCAGAATTTACTTTTGTTTGGGATAATTATCTTTTAGCGTGTAAAACCTGCAATACTGGTTATAAATTAGATAAATGCCATGTTTTAGACCCCGATGGAAACGTACATGAAATAAAGCGGGGCAGTGGAAAGCCACCGTATCCAACTATTGCTATGATAAATCCGCGTAGCGAAAATCCAACCGATTTTATGCTCCTAAATACCGCAACGTTTATATTTGAGATTATTGGCACCGACACGATAGCCAAGAATAAAGCAGCAAAAACCATCGAAGTTTTGGATTTGAATAATAGAGATACACTAAAAGAAGCTAGAAAAAGCCTACACCACGCATTTTATGATAGCATGGATAGGTTAAGCCGCATTGTAAAAGCGGATTCGATGGTCGAGATTGAAGATATTTTGCGCCCACATGAAGATTTGATAAAAGGTGCTACTGAAAATATAGACGAATTAAAAGAAAAGATAAAACAAGGCTATAAAAAATACATTCAAGATAAACCACACCCGTCCGTTTGGTACGCCATAAAAACGATAGACAGCAAAGTACACCCGAAATGGCAAAAATTATTTGAAATAATACCTGAAGCCTTAGAATGGTAACGCATTTTTACAAAAACACGCCTTACAATGCACACTTTTTTTGCTACACCCGCCGAGTTTCGGGCATGGCTGCACGAAAACCACGCCACAGCAACCGAATTAATCGTTGGTTTTTATAAAAAAGACACCCAACGACCGAGCATGACTTGGCCAGAATCGGTGGACGAAGCCTTGTGTTATGGCTGGATTGACGGAGTGCGGCGGTCGATAGATGCAGCGAGTTATTGCATTCGGTTTACGCCACGCAAAGCCAAAAGTATATGGAGCGCGGTGAATATTGCCAAAGTAGAAACGTTGATAGCACAAGAATTGATGCAGCCCGCCGGCTTGGCGAGCTATGAAAAACGAAGCGCATCAAATTCGAAAATATACGCTTATGAGCAGGAAAGCATCGAGTTGTCTGCGGAATTTGAAGCGTTATTCAAAACAAATGAAGCGGCTTGGGCGTTCTTTATACAACAAACTCCGTCCTACCAAAAAACGGCGATTTGGCAAATTATGAGTGCCAAACAAGCGGCAACACAGTGGCGCAAATTAGAAACCTTGATACAAGACTCTGCCGAAGGGCGCAAAATAAAGTCATTGAATTATTAAAAAATTAAAAAAATGAGCGTCTATATCCACCCGACAGCTGTTGTAGATGCTGGTGCAAGCATCGGTGAAAACACGAAAGTGTGGCATTTTAGTCATATTATGCCAAAAGCAGTCATTGGTGAAAACTGTAACATAGGTCAGAACGTTTTTATAGCTGATGGCGTTGTGATTGGTAATCGTGTAAAAATACAAAATAACGTTTCGCTTTATACGGGCGTGATTGTAGAAGACGATGTTTTCTTGGGGCCGTCAATGGTTTTTACAAATGTGCTAAATCCGCGTAGTTTTGTGGAGCGCAAAAGCGAATACAAGCCTACTATTATCCGAAAAGGGGCAACCGTTGGTGCAAACGCGACGATAGTTTGCGGCAATGAAATTGGCAAATATGCCTTTGTTGCAGCGGGTGCCGTTGTAACAAAAGAGGTGTCGCCTTATGGGCTTGCTATCGGAGTTCCTGCACGAGTGTCAGAATATGTTAGTAAAAATGGGCATAAATTAAATTTTATCCCAACCTTTCCGAGCGCGTTCTGCCCAGAAACGGGTGAAGAGTATTTACTGCATTTTTACGACACTCCAGAAAACGAAGCGTTAGGCATTTATGCCGAAGACATGATAGCAAAACCTGCCGCAGAATGGCTGGATTTGGGCATCAAACCTTTTTTAAAAAATAAATAACAATCTTTTTAAAATCTTTTTAGCTAGAAAAGCAGCTTGATAAAAATAATATTTGCTCCTTTTCACTCCAACAATAAAATTTATAATTTTACCACAATGAAAAAAATATTCACCCTCAGCATCTTATTGGTGGCTTTTTGTACGGTTGCTTTTGCGCAATCCCCTGTGACAAAGGCGGAGATAGAGGCGCAACTGAAGGCAAACGGGCTTAGTGTACCCGCATCTAAGCTCGACGAAGTGACAAATGCTGCAAATACGGTTGTTTCTGAAAAAACAGCCGAAATAAAGAAAGATGCGACTGAAGTTACTACTGTAAAAGTAGAAGCAATTAAAGAAACTGCCGATAAAAAGGTAGAAGCTGCCGACAAAAAGGTAGAAGCTGCAACAGAAACAGTCGCTAAAAAGGTAGAAGCTGTAAAAGAAACCGCCGATAAAAAGGTAGAAACGGTTATGAAAAACGAAATACAAACCGAAGTAGATAAGGGGCTGAAGGAAGGGAAAACCGGGAAAGAAGCCCTCGTGGAAGCGGTAGAAAAGGTGACCGATGACCAAACGCCTTTGAGGCCGTCTTCGGTGTATGGTCACCATTTGTATCGCAATAAAAATATATCGAGTATTACAAACGGTGCCGATGTAAAAGCAAGCGATAACTATGAACTAGGTATCGGCGACGAGCTTTCGATTAATGTTTGGGGACGCGCCGAGTTTAGTGGCGTTTTTAAAATAGGGGACGATGGCTATATCAAAATTGAAAAAATGCCGCGCCTTTACTTAAAAGGCATGAAATATGGCCAAGCTAAACAAAAAATAACCAGTACAATTGGCCATCAGTATAATTTAAAGACCTCGCAAATCGCCATTTCACTCAACTATTCGCGTATAATTAGCGTAAATATCGTAGGAGAAGTGATAGAACCGCGCACTTACACGCTATCAGCCTTGAATACCGCTGTGAACGCCTTAGCCGCCGCCGAAGGGCCGAGCGATTTAGGTAGCGTTCGCCGTATTCAGTTGCAACGTGCAGGCAAGCCGAATCGCATACTCGATTTATACAAATTTTTACTGAACCCGATGAGCAGCGAGGAGTTTTTTATAGAAAATGGCGACTATATTTTTGTACCGCCTATCGGAAAAGTCGTTGAAATTCAAGGGGCTGTCAAACGGCCATTCAAATATGAATTATTGCCTACCGAAAACCTAAAAGCCTTATTGGAATGGAGCGGCGGAACAAACTCGAACGCTATCACAAGCAGCGTTCAAATAAGGCGTTTTGAAAATGAGCGCACTCGTATTCTGACCATTAGCATAGCTGAAATACAAAAAAGTGGCGGCGATTTTCAATTAGAAGACGGCGATATCCTCTCTATTGCTTCTATTGATGGCGGCAACCCTGTTTCTACAAAAGAAGTAGTTATTCAAGGTGCCGTAGAAAAGCCAACAAGGTATAATATTTTAATGAATGAAGGTTTGCGCGTACTTATCGGCCGTGCAGGCGGCTTGCGTGCGAATGCGGATAAAAGCAATGTACAAATTCGTCGTTACCAAAACGACCAAGTAAAAATTATCAATATCGATATCAATAAATTAGAAAAAGATAGCATTGATTTTGCCCTCGAACGCGGTGATGCTGTTGTCATTGCCACAATAGATGGCGGAACCGTAGATGACTCTAAAGCTGTTGTGATTAGAGGAGCCGTAGTAAAACCAGGCAGCTATAAACTTTTAGTGAATGACGGTTTGCGTGTACTGATAGGCAGAGCAGGCGGCTTATCGCCAAACGCGCTTAAAAGCAACTTCCAAATATCTCGCTTTGAAAACGATCAAACTAAAATTATTGTTCTCAATTATAATGACATCGAAAAAAACAATACGAATGTGGAGCTGAAAAAAGGCGATGTCGTGATTGTGCCAACGATTGATGGCGG
>JBEEMU010000552.1:0-2796 GCA_041192485.1 Bacteroidota bacterium
TTGCCCTTAAAAGTGCTACAAATACTTCGCCGCGCTGCGGCTTATTAACCTACCTTTTGCAAACGAAATTACTTATAAGGTATTGATTTTAAATGAGTTAAAAACACTTTACTTACGTCAAATTAAAACGGATAAATTTTTTAAAAAATAGCCTATTTTAAAAAAAATGACAACCTGCATTTTGCCTTAGTTATTCTATTTGACTTTCCTACCCGCCAATTTCTCACAAAAAATGAGAAATTGGCGGGTTTCTTTTTTTTAATACCTAATTTTTTGTAGAAAAACCTTACCTTTGCGAACTTAATTTTTAGCCAAATTTTTATTCCCAAATTAATTCTCCAAGTATTTTTTAGTTTTTAAAAAATACATCATTCAACCATTTTTAAATATCATGAACAAAATTTTTACAGCATTAATGCTTTGCCTGTTTTTTTCAGGAATTGCAACAGCTCAAAACTCGCCGAAACGTCAAAAAGCATTGCAGGCTACCCTCGCCGACAATGGCGAATCTTACACGCCGCTCCGTTTGGCGAAAGGCGTGAAAGAAAAAGATTATATGCCTAATACGCTGATTGTCAAGGTGAAAGCAGCGTATCGCGGAGCCTGCCATCGCAATAGCGTAAACCTTTCAGACTTAGGCAAAGTCTTGCAAACCATCGGCGCAGCGAATACGGAAAAAATATTTCCAAGCCACCTCGCTCCTACGCAAGCGACCAACCGCTTAGGGCAACCCTTGGTGGATTTGACCACTATTTACCGCATTAAATATAACACTAACCTTTCGATAGAAGCTGCGGCAAATGCGTTGCTAAAAACGGGATTGGTAGAGTATGCCGAACCCGATTACATTTATGAAGTAAGCGCGTTTACACCAAACGACCCGTCTATTTCACAACAATCTTACCTAACTCGTATTAAAGCCTTTGATGCCTGGGACTTGGCACTCGGCGGCTGGCAGGGCGATACGGCAACCGTTGTGGCCATCGTAGATAGCGGTACCGACACCGACCACCCCGATTTGGCTGCCAATTTGTATAAAAACTGGGCGGAAATTCCAAATAATGGCATCGATGACGACGGCGACGGCTATATAGACAACCGCAATGGCTGGGATTTGGCAGGAGCCGACTATGCTGTTCCTGTTGGCGACAACAATCCGAACTGTACAGGTACGAATAACAACCACGGTTCTGCGGTTTCGGGCGATGCTTGCGCCGTAACAAATAACGGCGTAGGCGTGGCAGGAACGGGTTTCAAATGCCGTTTTATGCCTGTGAAATGCGCATCTGACAACGATACTCGCGCGGCGGGCGGAGCAGGTTATATCATTAAAGGCTACGAAGGCATCGTTTATGCTGCCGACCATAATTGCGCCGTTATCAACTGTTCTTGGGGCGGTGCAGGCGGCGGTTCTTACGGTCAAAATATTATAGATTACGCTACTTTTACCAAAAACTCCTTGGTTGTTTGCGCCGCAGGAAATAATGGCAACGAAGATTTGGGCTATCCTGCCTCGTTTAATAACGCATTTTCGGTAGCTGCAACAGGCAGTAACAGCGATACAAAAACAAATTTTACACAATTTAACTATGCCGTAGATTTGAGTGCGCCAGGTAGCGGCATTTACAACACTCTTTATAATAACACTTACGGCGTAGAAAGCGGAACAAGTATGTCGTCACCGATTACGGCGGGTGCAGCGGCTTTGGTAAAATCAAAATTCCCGAACCTAACCGCCTTGCAAATTGGCGAACGCTTACGCGCAACGAGCGACAATGTTTACGCTGCAAACCCAGGTGCTACAACACGCGGCAAATTGGGGCGCGGCCGTTTGAACATGGCGAATGCGATAAAAGCAACGACCGCAAAATCGGTGCGTATGACCACTTACACCGCAACCGATGGCAACGACGGAGCCTTTGTTGCAGGCGAGGTGATTACGATAAAAGGTAATTTTACCAACTTTTTAGACCCTACTACGAACTTAGTCGCAACGCTTGGCGTACAGCTCGGCTCGGCGTTTGTAACTATTCAGCAGCCAACTGCCACCTTAGGCGCAGTGCCAACCTTGGGCGTTGTGAATAATAATAGCACTCCTTTCACCATGCTTATCAATGCAGGCGCACCCGCCAACACGGTTATTTCGTTTAAAGTAGTTTATACTGACGGCACTTACACCGAAACCGAATATTTTAACCTTACGGTAAACGTGGATTACCTCAATGTGCATCCAAACCTAATAGCTACAACGGTTACAAGTAAAGGCCGCACAGGTTATAACGGCAATACCGCCACCGAAGGGCAAGGTTTTTTATACCGCGATTCTTCTTTATTATTTGAAATGGGTTTGATGTGCGGCACTTCAACTACTCAACTTTCTGATAATGTGCGTGCTGCAGGTGCAGCTGTAAACAGCGATTTTAGGTCCACTATTGCTATTCGCGAAAATACGATAAATCCACGTTCCGATAAAGACCTTTCTGGGTCGTTCGCCGACAGCATCGTAAATGTAAATCACCGCTTTTTTGCTTGGAATAGCCCAGGCAATGAAAAATATGTTATCGAAGAATACACGTTTAAAAATAATAGTGGTAGCGCGATAAATGGGTTCTATGCAGGCCTTTTTGCCGACTGGGACATTACTGGTAGCAGCTATACCAATAATAAAACAGGCCAAGACTTAGCGCGAAAAATGGGCTATGCGTACTGCACTAACCCAGGAGCCGCAGGCTTGTATGCGGGTATAAAAGTGCTTACCGCAACGCCATTCAATCATTTCGGTTTAGATAATACAAA
>JBEEMU010000553.1:0-3039 GCA_041192485.1 Bacteroidota bacterium
GATGTCGCGCAAAGAACAAGAAGCCGCACTCAAACAGCTTGACAAAGAGGTGAAAGCAGGCTATCAAAGCCTTCTCGACAAAACTAAAAATGTAGAGAAAAAAGAGGAGGACTTGGAAGCTATCCGCACCGGATTGACTAAGCAACTTGAAATTGTAGCGTCTAAACAAGAAAGTTTAGACAAAGCGCACGACGAACACCTCGCCGCCCTCGAAGCTGTTGCAAAACTAACGCAATTAGAAGCGAAAGAGGAGTTGATGAAAGTAGTGAAAAGCAAAGCCGAATCGGACGCGCTCACGCTCATCAAAGACACGCTCGACCACGCCAGAATTACGGCAACCAAAGAATCGAAAAAAATCATCATTCAAAGCATACAGCGTATGGCGGCGGAGGTGACAATCGAAAACACCGTTTCTGTTTTTAACCTAGATTCCGACGAGTTAAAAGGCCAAATCATCGGCCGCGAAGGGCGCAATATTAGGGCTTTAGAAGCCGCTACGGGTGCCGAAATTGTGGTAGATGACACGCCCGAAGCAATCGTCATTTCGTCGTTTGACCCTATTCGACGCGAAGTTGCGCGTTTAGCCTTGCAACGCTTAGTTGCCGACGGGCGTATTCACCCTGCTCGCATCGAGGAAGTTGTGGCCAAAACCCGCAAACAACTCGAAGAGCAAATCATGGAAATCGGCGAGCGCACCGTTCTCGAATTAGGTATTCATGGTTTAAACCCTGCGCTTGTTCGCATGGTCGGCCGTATGCGCTTCCGCTCGTCTTACGGGCAAAACCTGCTCAAACACTCCATCGAAACCGCAAATCTTTGCGCAACAATGGCAGCCGAACTCGGGCTTACACCAAAACAAGCCAAAATTGCGAAACGCGCAGGTTTGTTGCATGATATTGGAAAAGTGGCCGAAGAAGAAACAGAAATGTCGCACGCTATCGTGGGCATGAAGCTATGCGAAAAATTCGGCGAACACGCCGTCGTTTGCAATGCCGTAGGCGCACACCACGACGAAATTGAGATGAACAACATCCTTTCGCCAATCGTACAGGCTTGCGACGCTATTTCGGGCGCACGTCCAGGCGCACGTCGCGAAATTTTGGAAAGCTATATGGAGCGTATCCGCGAACTCGAAACCGTAGCTTCGTCGTATGAAGGCGTACAAAAAGCCTACGCCATACAAGCTGGCCGCGAATTGCGCGTCATGGTAGAAAGCGATAAAGTAACTGATGCCGATGCCGACGCACTTTCTTTTGCCATCGCTAATCGCATTCAAAACGAAATGACTTATCCTGGACAAATCAAAGTGACCGTCATTCGCGAAACTCGCGCAACGGCTTTTGCACGATAAATTTTCAGTATAAAAATATACAGCAAAATAAACACGGTTATTATTACCCCAAAACGGCCTATCTTTCCAGGTTTAAGTGGGCAATTATTTATACACGACTACTTATTCAGGCGGCTTTGAGCGAAAGTTCAACGCCGCTGCTTTTTTATTGGCATTTATACTCGCAAATAACCATTTATATCCATTTTTTTTTGCTACCTTTGCTACCGTAAACTTTTCGTAACAAAAAAATCAATTAACATGACTCGTTTCATTTTTACCATTACTCTCCTCTTCTCCTACAGCCTTCTTTTTGCGCAAACCTACGCTGTGGGGCATAATGAAAAACATTATATTGATGCGGCGCGAAGCAATCGCGATGTTTGGGCAGAGGTCTATTTTCCTGCGAACGCCGCCGACACCTCGCTCGTAGCCGCTGGGCAATTCCCCACAATTGTCTTCGGGCATGGCTTCGTGATGGCTTGGAGTACCTACGATTATTTGTGGAAATACTTTGTACAACGCGGTTATATCTGCGTATTGCCGCGCACCGAAGGCAATATTAGCCCCAGCCACACTAATTTTGGCGGCGATTTACGCTTTTTAAGCAACCTTTTTGGCACCGTATTAAACACGCAAGCAGGTAGTAAGTTTCAAGGACATTTGACCACAAAAACAGCTATTGCAGGGCATAGTATGGGCGGCGGCTCTTCTTTTTTGGCTTGCGCCAATAATACTCAAGCAACTACGATGGTTAATTTCGCAGCAGCGCAAACTAATCCGCGCTCATCGGCGGCGGCACTCTTGTGTAGCATACCAAGTTTGGTGATTGCTGGCGAAAAAGACTGTGTAGCTGCGCCTGCCACAAATGCAAAACTAATGTACGACTCGCTCACAGCCACGCCCTATAAGCAATATGTTTCTATCACGAACGGAACGCACTGCAATTTTGCGAGTCAAGGCTCTTTTTGCGAAGCAGGGCAAATAGGCACTTGCGGCTCACTGGCTCGTGCCGTGCAAAACAATGCTGTCACCTCGATGCTCGAACCTTGGTTTGACTACCATTTAAAAGGGAATTGCATGGCATGGCAGCGTTTTCAAGACACCATTACGGCTTTTGTAAGCAACCAAAAAATAACGCAAACTCGCATCGGCGCACCCGCATTGCCTACCGTTTCTATTCAGCAAAACGGCAGCTCGCTCACCGCAAGTGGCACTAATATCGCCAGTTTTGCTTGGTCAAACAGCACAACAGCAGCTACTATTTCGCCCACACAAAGCGGCGTTTATACCGTGACCGCCACGGCCGCAAACGGCTGCACGGCTACCGCCAGCATGAATTTTACCTACATAAATGCAGAAGAAAACAATGCCTTTCGGCAAATACAACTCTACCCGAACCCAAGTACAGGCGACGGCGTAATCAATATTCAATTGCGACAAGCCGCAGAAATACACCTGACCATACACGATGCGACGGGTAAAATAGTTTGGCAAACAAACCCCACAACGCTAAATGATAATTACACCCTTTCATTGCCTACTGCGAGCCTTCCGGCGGGCGTTTATATCATCAAGACGGAAACAAAATTAGGCAATTGGGTGGGTAAATACGTTCGTTTGTAAAAAAATATACTAATATTATACAATATATCAAATAGTAGCGTACCTTTGTACTCGAAATTTCAATAATATTGCGAAAACAGCAT
>JBEEMU010000554.1:0-5039 GCA_041192485.1 Bacteroidota bacterium
AGCGCGGTCGATGATTAGTGTCTATGGGAATTATACCTATAACGATGCAGCAACTTGCGCAGCAGCAGGTGTTTCTTTTAAAACGCAACCGAAAAACACGGTATCTGAAAAAGTGACACTAAGCCCTAATCCTTGTAGTGCTTTTGTAAAAATAAACCTACCCGAAACAAATCAAGAGGCTGTATATCGACTATTTGATATTTTAGGTAAAGAATACACCGTAAATTTTATAGCAAGCACCGTAAATTCAAAAATAATAGATACACATAATTTAGAAAACGGTACTTATTTGATAAAAATACAAGGCGATAAAAACGAAGAAACCCTAAAACTTGTCATTTTAAAATAAAATAGCATTATAATAGCACTACTTCAATCTATCAAATTAGATTGTGGTAGTGCTATTTTTGCGTATATCTCGATATGAAAAATATACTATTAATATTATTCGTAACTCTTGTTCCTTTATTTTCGACTGCTCAAAAATACGATAATATTTGGATAACGGGAAATTTTGATAATGTGCATACAACAGAACCTTGGTTGGGAAACTCTGTTATTAACTTCAATACAGCCCCAACTACAATATATTACGAAAGCCATAATATGTCCTTTCATCGTGCTTATGCTAGTATTTGTAACCCGGCAACAGGCAGGCTTTTATTTTATACAAACGGTATTTATATTGCTGATAGCACAAATGCCATGATGCAAAACGGTGATAGTATTAATTTTGACCCAAATTTTAGACCTGGGTATAATTTCTGGCAGGCTAATAAGCGCGATGGTTATGATGATGTTGGCAATGCTTTTGTGCTGCCAAAACCAAATTCAAGCACTGAATTTTATTTATTTCACAAAACCTTAGTCATTTATACTTTGCCTGAATTGGCAAGCACGATACCCGATGTCCTGTCACATCAGATAAAACAAAGCTTGATAGATATGAGCAGGAATAATGGGCGTGGACGGGTGGTATATAAAAATCTGCCTTTGGCAGGTATGGATTCGGTTACGAGTTTTGCAGCCGTCAAACACGCAAACGGGCGCGACTGGTGGATAGTCGGGCAGCAATTTCGTATGCAGCAGTTTTTTATTGGTTTATTGACTCCGAATGGATTTGAATATTCGCATACACAAACATTCCCGAATATTTATCGCCGTTCATATCGCGTAGGTATTGGCTCTAACGCACTTTTTTCACCTGACGGTAGTAAATTAGCCATTTATGACCTCATGCACAGCACTTATTTATTTAATTTTGACCGTTGTACGGGTAATTTATCAAATTATAGACATATCCCATTTCCCGATACCCTTTACTCGCAAGGCGGAGTTTGTTTTTCGCCGAACTCGCGGTATCTATATTCTGTTACACAGTTTGAGTATGTGCATCAATACGACACCGATGCTACTGATATACTAAGCACTGACCAAATTGTGGCAGTAAATGATAGTTTTATGTATGCTCCTGTTCCTTCAGTAAACCCTGCTTATATTATTATGCAACAATTTATACGCCCGATGCTTGCGCCTAATGGCAAAATATACATTTGTGCTGCTGGTGGTTTTAATTATTTGACGACAATAGAAAATCCCGATATCGGCAGCATTGGCTGCAATGTGCAACAGCATAGCGTTTATTTGCCTACCTTTAATGATGAAACCCTCCCAAACTATGTAAACTATCGTCTCGGCGCAATGCTAGGGAGCGGCTGCGATACGCTAACCGTAGCCACGCTCAATCCTATTAAAAAAAGCACTCAAATACAGCTTTTCCCGAACCCTACCAGCGATGAAATTACCCTACAAACACCCGACGACCTCGCCGCCGCAAGCCTGCAAATAACCGATGTATTCGGTCGGGTTTTGCGGCAAGAAACGCTGGTAGCTGGCGCGAATAAGTGGAGCGTCCGCGATTTGCCGCAAGGCGTGTATGTAGTACGCATCGCAACCGCAACAAAAACGCTAGAAACGACTAAGTTTACCGTAGCGAGATAATCTCTTTTCAAAAAACACTACTTGCCCTGCGAATCGAAATGATTGTAGGGCAAGTAGTGTTTTTTTATACAAAAAATCATTTTATGAAAAAAATATACTTTCCTACGCCGATTTGAAGGCTTCATACTCGCGGCGAATATAATCTTGTAGCGAGTCGAGCGAGTCGTATCGTTCAAAAATATCGAGCAAGGCGTTGGTTTTGCCAACCATCGGCAAAACGTACTGTTTCACATCGTCTTCGGTGATTTGCTCGCGGCTAAGGATAATCAAACGCTCTACCACGTTGCGGAGTTCGCGGATATTGCCCGTCCAGTCCAAACTTTTCAGCAAATTGAGTGCGCCGTTCGTCACCCGTTTTGGCGGAGTGCCGTATTCGTCGCAGATAAGGTCGATGAAATGTTCTACCAAAAGCGGCACATCTTCGGAGCGTTGTTTTAACGACGGCACGTTGATAACGATGACGGCCAAGCGGTGAAATAAATCTTCGCGAAAGCGTTTGGCTTCTATTTCTTTCCGCAAGTCCTTGTTTGTGGCTGCTACCACACGCACATTTACTTTTATTTCCTTGTCGCCGCCCACGCGCACGATGCTGCTTTCTTGCAAAGCGCGTAACACTTTTGCTTGCGCCGACAGCGACATATCGCCTATTTCGTCTAAGAAAAGAGTGCCGCCATTCGCCAATTCAAACTTGCCCAAACGCTGTTTGATGGCGGAGGTGAACGCGCCTTTTTCGTGTCCAAACAGCTCGCTTTCAATGAGTTCTGACGGAATTGCGGCGCAGTTTACCTCTACCAATTGTCCGCTTGAACGCATACTATACTCGTGTATCCAGCGAGCCACTAATTCTTTGCCCGACCCGTTTGGCCCCATAATGAGTACGCGGGCTTCGGTAGGCGCAACGCGCTCTATTTCCTCTTTTACGCGCGCTATCGGCGGCGTATCGCCAATGATTGGCGGCACACGCAGCTTATTTATTTTCTTTTTAAGCGTTTTGGTTTCCTGAACGAGGCTCGATTTATCCAAGGCATTGCGCACTGTAATCAGCAAACGGTTCAAGTCGGGCGGCTTCGAGATATAATCAAACGCTCCTTTTTTCACGGCATCTACGGCGGTTTCTATTGTACCGTGTCCCGAAATCATAATAACTGGCGTATCGGGCGCAATAGATTGTATTTTTTCGAGGGCTTCCAAGCCGTCCATTTTGGGCATTTTGATGTCCATGATAATGACATCATATTGGGTAGTTTCTACTTTTGATACGGCTTCCAAACCGTCCGTCGCCTCTTCAACGGTGTATTTTTCAAATTCGAGAATCTCGCAGAGAGTGCGGCGGATAGCTCTTTCGTCATCGACGACTAATACTTTGGTCATTTATATTAAAATTTATAATTATTATTTTTTTTATATATCTAAATAAGATAATAAAGAATCGTAGCGCGACTGAAGCGATTCTAAGTAATCTGACTCTTCGTAAGCGGCTTTTATGGCGTATCCGAAGCGTTCGTAGGTAGCCACAACGTGCTGAATTTCAGTACTATCTAATTTTAGGGTTAGCTCGATGATGCTCGAATCGGACAGAGAGGTAATGTAGCTGCTTAAAATATGCACATTTTCGGCTTCCGTAATGCGGGCAATAGTTCCGAGCGAATAATTATTGCGCGGCATTTCCAAGACAATAATACTGCCTTGTTCGCTCATAGAACCGCTTTCGGTAAAATATTGCAACAGGTTTTCGAGCGAGATACTGCCCACAAAGTTCTCGTCTTTATCGATGACGGGAACCATTGTGAGTTTTTTTTGCACAACCGCTTTCATCACCTCATAAATGTGGTCGTCGTCGTGTACAAAAGCGTGTTGAAGTGATAGCCGCAATTCTCCGATAGGCAACTGGATGTTTTCGCAGTTCAGAATATCGTCTTCGGCTACCACGCCAACGAGTTTTTTATTTTCAACAATAGGCAAATGCCCCAAGTGAAAATCGTGCATCCAATGCAACGCTCGCTCGACACTATCGGTGCTTTTGAGCGGCGGAAGCGTTTGCGCTATCAGGTTGCGAGCTATCATAATTGCGAGTTTTTATACTGTGGGAAAAAAGAGCGTACTTTTTATAAGTTAAGGTACATCTCTAAACGTTTAGACGGACACAAAATTATAAAAAATACAGTAAAACTTGCGTAATATCTTTATGACGATGACTTAAAGACTAAACTTAAAGACTAATAAGAAGGGCTGCATAATGCGCTGCGCTGCCCAATAATACAAAAATATGCCAAATTGCGTGTTGGTAATAAATCGTTTTATTCAAATAAAAAAAACAGCCTACCACATAAAACGCGCCACAAGCCGCCACTAAGGTCATTGCATTTGGCGGCACATTGGCAATTAATTCATTGATAACAAAAAACACAAGCCCCGCCAAACCGATGTAAAAAAACGTGGAAAGCCATTTATACTTTCCTGTAAAATAGAGTTTGAAAACGATTCCTGCAGCTATCAATGTCCATTGTGTTGCCAGAACGAGGGTTGCGTGTTTTTCATCTACAAAGCGAGGAATAAAAGCGGTATTCGAGCCACCAATCAGCAAATAGATGCAAATATGGTCTAATATTTTAAAAATCCGCTTTAAACGGAGCGATGTGATGGCGTGATAAAGCGTTGATGTTGTGTAAACTAAAAGTAGCGATACCGCATAAACAGACAAGCCAACCATCGAGCGCGTGGAAAGGTCCTGTTTCACTGCCATTGCCATTAAAACAGGAATAGCAACGATGCACAAAACGATGCCGATACCGTGTGTAAGCGTATTCGCTAATTCTTGGCGAGGCGTGTACTGCTGTAAGTTCATTTAGTAGAATATGTGATATTAGGAGGATAGAGGATATATGATGTAGTGATTTGTTTGTAGATTAGATTACCAAGTAGTGTTTCAAGTTCATACTATCGGGGCTTATAAGCCATGCAGCGTTAAGGTGCTGCAGCACTGTAAGATTTGAGGGCTATTTTTTTATCCGAATCATGCTATTGGTTTTTAGAGTAGA
>JBEEMU010000555.1:0-10191 GCA_041192485.1 Bacteroidota bacterium
TCAATGAACACGAAGCAAATGTGTGGCTTATAAATACGGGTTATACTGGAAGTGCGTATTTTGAAGGAAAAAAACGCACAAATTTGACTTATACTCGCGCTTCCATTACGGCGGCACTCAACGGAGAATTGAATAACGTTGAGTTTTCGGCACTCCCAATATTCGGTTTGCAAGTGCCGAAAAGCTGCCCAGACGTACCGAGCGAATTTTTAAGCCCCGTATGGGATAATGCTGCCGATTATCAAGAAGCGGCAAAAAAATTAGCAGGTTTGTTCAATGATAATTTTAAAAAATACAGCGACCAAGCCGACGAAGAAACCTTGGCTGCTGCCCCAAAAGCATAGCCGAAAAGATTGAAATTACTATTTTTATAAAAGTTGCACTTTATTTATACACAATCCGACCGAGCAAACCGCTTGTGTCGGATTTTTTTTCTTACCTTTGTGCTTATTTTGCAAGGAAGCTCTTTTTAAAAAGGCTTTCTTACCATTTCCTGCAATTTAAGCAAAAAGCGCACTTACTTCCTAAGTAGTAGAGTATAAATAATCACTATTTTAAACCCCTGTAAAATACAAGGCTTTGAGGTGTTTAAAATAGCGTTTATTTTGCCGCAGGTGCTTACTTAGGAGCGTTCCAAAAATAACTTGTTAAAAAACTAAATTTTGTCAAAAAAACACTTTTTCTTATTCTTACTCCTTTTTAGCGCGCTCGGCTTATTTGCGCAGCGCAAATTAGGGAAATCAACGACGACAGCTCCTAAGCCTGCTCTCGCTATGACACAAGATTCGTTGCCACCAAAAGCAACGGGTAAAAATGCGGCAGCTACCGCCGACACGCTTTTGAAAGCCTCAAATTCGCAAAAAGAAGTATTTAAAAAAGAAAAAAAACCTTTTTTGGGTCTTTTTTTACCAAAATCAGCCGCCGATTCTACAAAAAAAAGAAAATACGATGCAAATATATCATTTTTAGGGCTTTCAAAACCTAAAACGGCGCTTGTCTTAGCTATTTTACCAGGCGGAGGGCAGGTTTATAATAAAAAATACTGGAAAGTGCCGATTGTTTGGGGTGTTTTGGCGGGAATGGGCTATTTATTCAAAACCGATTATGATAATTACGCCAAGTATCGCTTAGAATATATCAATAGAGACCAGAACCCAAACTCAAAATTGCAGCCGTATTTCAATAGAGAATTGAAGGTATTGAGCGATGCGTCGGTGCAATCGTACCGCGATCAATCGCTCACAAGTGCCGAATACGCAGGCTTCGGGTTGTTTATGGCTTATGTTTTACAAGGCGTTGATGCGTTTGTAGATGCGCATTTGGCTACCTTCGATATGTCGGACGACCTCTCGATGCGCATAAAACCCTCGATGGAAAGTATCCCGACCGCTCCGATTGCGCCCGGCATCGGCTTGTCGTTTTGCATCGGAAAACACGCGCAAATAAGCCGTAAAAAATTGGTTATATTCTAATGTTTTATACATGAAACTACTCCATTTTCTCCTCATTTTATGCCTACCAAATATAACCTGTGCAAATATGGCTTCGCCCTACTTATTGCTCGGACACAGCACTATTCCGAACGAAGTGCTGTCGAGTGCAGCTATTGATATTCTGCATGAAAGAATGAAAATCACGATTTTACCTTCTGGTTGCGCCGAATATGATGTAGTTTACCAAATAAAAACCGACAATGCGGGCAACCAAATTCCATTGCTTTTCGATACACAAGACGCTTTTGAAAACTTCACGGTGAAATTAGACGAGGCGGTTGTTGCGATAAAAAAGATGATGCCAGTCCACGATTTTTCTACAAAAAGGCTTGAAAATCAAAATTTTTGGCTTTTTAAGAAATATTATGACAGTTTACAAACCGATTTGAAATATTGTAGAATGGCGTATTTTGAATTGAATTTGAGTAAAGGCGAACATACAATTGCCGTGCATTATACCGTTACGGGAAGCCCCGCCTATCGCAGAGCGGAGGAAGACGCTCGCTTACGCGAAAACTACTTTCAATACAATTTAAAGCCCGCTCGGTTTTGGCGGTCGTTTGGCGGCTTAGATATACAGATTTTCGCGCCCGAAAGCGAAGCACTCCGCACGAATTTAGGCGACGAAAACGGCGACTTCGTCGACGATATGCCCGACTACAACCAAAAAAGTACACCCTTTAAAAGCGGTGCTTCGTGGCACTTCGATAAACTACCACAAGACCGTTTTTCTATAAAATATGTAGCACCAATAACGTGGCGCGTGAAAACGGCGTTTGCAATTAACAATGCAACCTTTATTCTATGGCTATTAGCCACTATTTTTTTAATAGGACTGCAGGTTTGGGCATTAAAAAAGTACCAATACGCCTTAATTTGGGGTACTTTAATTGTACCATTCGCCGTTTTTCTGCTAATACCGGAAGGAATAAATGCCTTAATGGAAACTATCGGCGGCGAACAAATGATGAGTATAGACAGCAGCGGCTATCTCTTACTTGGTTTGCTGTTTTTATATGTAATAACCCTGCCTTTTTATTGCGGACTGTTTTGGTGCGTAAGGCGTTTCGCCTTCGACGTAAAATGGTGAAAAACTTCGCTAAAAAATCGTTTCAAAAGCCGTACCTTTGTGCTAAAATTAAAAGTGGCATAATTCATAATTCAAAATTCATAATTCAAAAAATGGTACAGAACATTACCGCTCTTCTTGGCGAAGAAAAAGCCAATTATTTACTTTCGCACGAATGTAAAACGATTGATAAAGCCATGATTCATACGCCGTCGGGCGATTTCGTGGACAAGGTGTTTGCCGACAGCAACCGCAACATTCCGACCTTGCGCTCGATGCAACAACTCTATAACCACGGTCGCTTGGCGGGTACGGGTTATATGAGCATTTTGCCTATCGACCAAGGCATCGAACACTCGGCGGGCGCGTCATTCGCTAAAAATCCGATATATTTCGACCCCGAAAACATCATAAAATTGGCGATTGAAGGCGGCTGCAACGCCGTTGCTTCTACCTTCGGCGTACTTGCGGCAACATCGCGAAAATATGCGCACAAAATTCCGTATATTGTAAAAATAAATCACAACGAATTTTTAACCTATCCGAATAAATTTGACCAAATTATGTTTGGCTCTATTCGCGATGCGTGGAATATGGGCGCAACCGCAGTAGGCGCAACTATTTACTTCGGCTCGCCCGAATCGGGTCGCCAAATCGTGGAAGTAGCAAAAGCCTTCGAACTCGCGCACGAACTCGGCATGGCAACTATTTTGTGGTGCTACACCCGCAATAACGGCTTCAAAGTAAACGGCGTTGATTACCACACCTCCGCCGACCTTTCGGGACAAGCAAACCACCTCGGCACTACCATTCAAGCCGATATTATCAAACAAAAATTGCCTACAAACAACGGCGGCTACACGGCCTTGAACACGGGTGCATCAGCTTACGGCAAAAACGACCCGCGTATGTACACCGACCTCGCAACCGACCACCCGATAGACCTCACGCGCTACCAAGTAGCCAACTGCTATATGGGCAGAGCCGGACTCATCAATTCGGGCGGCGCATCGAGCGGCGCAAGCGACATGGCAGAAGCCATCGAAACGGCTATCATCAACAAACGCGCTGGCGGCGCAGGCTTGATTTCGGGCAGAAAAGCCTTTCAACGCCCAATGACTGAAGGTATCGGTATTCTGAACGCCATTCAAGACATTTATTTAGATACGAATATTACGATTGCTTAGTCATTTTGAACCGTTACCAAACATCAATTGCCGCAAAAGTAGTTGATGTTTGGTACACTTTTAAGGTATTTATACGCCATACTTAGTTTACTGTAAGTGCTTACCTATCAACTCATTTTATTAAAAAAAATAAAAAATGCAATCATCTGTAATAAAATCATTTAGTATCAACGGTTTATTTGGCACAAAAAACGTCCATATTCCGTTTGAGGAAAATGTAAAAATATTGATTGGCGAAAATGGATTGGGCAAAACCCAAACCCTTAATTTGTTGTATTATACGCTAACGCAGAATTTTTATAGACTTAATCAATTTCGTTTTGATAGTATAGAATTAGTTTTGTCGGACACTGTTGTTCTTATAGAAAAAGATAAATTGAATGAAAGCATAGCGGAAATGTATAAGCACCCGATTGTTCAACAAGTTATATCTTCGTTAGGAATTACTGAATTTGAACGTTTTTTAAATAAATATGATGAAAATGAGAAGAAACGCGAAGAGTTAGAATATTTTATGAATAAGGAGTACAGACGGTCTGGACTATCTTCTCATACGATATTTAGGGCAATAGAAAGAGTGCGCGAAATAGAAAAAGAAGAAAAAGGCGAGTATTTAGATGCCATAAAAAAACAAATCAAGGGAAATTTAGATAGTTCTACGCTAATGTATTTTCCTATTTGGCGCAGGATAGAAGACGCTTCTCAAAATATAGGTTATAGTGAAGTGCGTAATGAAGAAACAGACGATACCAAAATTCAATTTGGTATGCAAGATGTACAAAATCGTTTCAAAAGCATTGAAAACCAAATAAAAAGACTAATGATAGATGGCATAATTGACCTGTCTTCCGAAATCTTGAATCAAGTATTTGAAGACGACGACGATGCGGCTAATGATACTTTTTTTAATGATTTTAGTGAAAAAGATATTGAAATATTATTTGCACGAGTAGGTACAAATATTGCCGATAATAAAAAACAAGCTATAATAGATTTATTATTTTCAAAAAGAATCAACACAAAAGATAATACATTAAAATTTATGTTAAAAAAATTGATTGATATTTATGGCAAACAAAAAGATATAGATAATGCAATTATAAAATTCAGAGATATTTGCAATACCTATTTAATAGAAAAAGTGGTTATATATGACCAAAAAAATATTAAAATACAAATAAAATCTACCATAAACGATGAGATAATTCTATTAAGCAATCTTTCATCGGGCGAAAGACAAATAATTTCTATTTTTGCAAGAATACATTTATTTCTAAAAAAAGCAAATCTTACTATACTGATAGATGAGCCAGAACTCAATCTTTCCATCTTTTGGCAAAAAACTTTTTTACCCGATATTTTACAATCAGGCAATGTTCGCTTTTTGTTGGCAACTACCCATTCTCCATTTATTTTTGAAGATAAGAGTGTACAATTTAACACTGTTGCCTTATCTGCTTATATTGAACCCTCTAAACCGCTTGTTTTACAATGAATACACCGTTAACCGTAGATGGAATGTTAGCACAACCAGAGGTTGTTGCGGCTAATATTGCGTATCAAACATTTGCGGCGCTAATAAAAGCGAGCGAAGAGGGTGTTTTTTTATTTTGTGAAGGGCGTGATGGGCGATATTATGGTTCTAAAATAGACCTTATTTGTAACAAAGAAGCGCACCCGATTCATTCTGGCAATAAAAAAAATGTTATTGAAACCTACAAAATGATAAAAAACAGGCGTGAATACACTATTTACAAAACGGCTTTTTTCGTAGATAAGGATTTTGATTTGCCGCTCAACAATCCAGATATTTACGAAACGCCCTGTTATGCCGTAGAAAACTTATATTGCAATCAAGAATGTTTTTCTAATATTTTAAAAAACGAATTTGGTTTAACAATTGTAGATGACGACTATACGATGGCAATGACGCATTTCGAAACTCGTCTAAACGAATTTAACGATGCTGTTTTGTTACTAAACGCATGGTATGCGTGTACAAAAGATGCACGTTACGAAAGTAATCAACCTATCAATTTGGCATCATTAGAAAAAAAACTACCTGAAAATTTTGTGAATATTACATTTGATAATATTTCATTTTCATATACATTAGCAGATATAGAACGAATGACAGAAGAACAAAAACCTAATGCTTTCCGCATAAACCCACAAAATTTAGCGATTAAAGTAGCCGATTTTACTGATTTGACAAATAAATCTTGTGTATTCAGAGGCAAATACCTTATGCAATTTTTGGCTTTTTACCTCGCAACTATCGCCGAAAAAGGCAACCAGAAAATGCCTACTTTTTTTACAAAAAAGCGCAAAAATCATCTAACAACGGATAAGGATAATACGGAAAAATTGCTTTCTTCGCTCGCACAATACGCCATTACGCCGCCTTGCTTACGCCAGTATTTACAACGATTTGTATAGCCCATAGTAAAAAAACCACCACTTATTTTATATACTTAGCACCATGCAAAAAAGCACATTTAGAGAATGGACGCTTGCCAAGATAGACAAAACCTTTGGCACACGACAAATTGCGACCGATGCCGTATTGACGGATTGGTTGGCAATGCAAACCCCGCTTTCCGCTATGGACGAGCATTACCTGAGCCTGTTGCAACGCACACTCCGCATTGGTGTTTATGACTGGAACGAAACAGAGTTAGAAAACAAATTTATAAGCCCGCTCATCGTTTATGCGGAATTAGACAGTTACGATTTTTCTTATTTTTTAGAACGCGATTTAGACGGCGTTATTGATACTTATTACCTTACAGGGCGTGTAGATGGCATGATAGCGAGCGGCTTTCGAGAACCCGATAAGCCCTACTTCTGCTTGTATGAATACAAAAAAGAAAAAGACCCCGAAGGCGACCCGGCCGCGCAAGCCTTAGTCGCAATGATGGTTGCCCAAGATAAAAACGCGGATAACTTGCCCGTTTACGGCGGCTTCATTATCGGTAAAAACTGGCAATTCATGGTGCTAAAAGACCGAAAATACGCCATAAGCAACACATATTCGGCAGATAGTGCCGATATTTATGCCATATTTCAAGCCATAAAAGGGCTGAAAATTATTATATCGGAAAGGATAAATTTGTGAAAAATAAAAATAATTAAATTTTATATGAAACTAATCGTTGAAATTCCAAACACAACCAATTTGGAGCGAATTATTGCCTATTTAGTAGGCGAGGGCGCAATTTTAAGCGAGGAAGCGCAAAAAAATGCAATCAAAGCACAACGGCAAGAAGAACTCTTAGCCGGTATTAGGGAGGGAATGCGACTACTATCAGCCAAACGAAGCGGGAAAAATGTACAGTTTCAATCAGTAAGCAGTTTATTGGATGAACTTGATTGATGTTTTCCCCGATTTTGCTCGGCAATTGAAGCGCCTCCACAAAAAGTATCCTACACTAAAATCTGAAATAGCGCGATATTAGCAATCATCAAAGAGTATTTACAAACCTAAAAGACCAAAACTATTTCTTTATGGAAAAAATAAATAAATACGCGGCGGCTATCCGTCAATTGATTCAAAGCTATTACCGCGCCTCGCAGGGTAGTTACTTTATTTCTGATACCGAGCAGCATCATTATCAATTAGTTTGGGCTGACTGGGATAGTCAAAACCGCTATTTTTATAATGTTCGGTTACATATTCATATTCGAGAAGATGGGAAAATCTGTATTTTAGAAAATAATACAGATTACGATATTGACACTGATTTTGCTGATTTGAATATTCCAAAATCGGACATTTTGCCAAATTTTTTGCCTGCGAATGTACGCCCGTTGGCAGGATATCCGGCGTGAGCGTAAAATGATTTTTTCGAATAGTAAAAAAACAAATCATGCAAGAATTTTTTAAAAACCTGTCCGAAAAAACGGCAGCATTTGCCACCACACGCAACACGCTTATTTTATTTGCGCTTTGGTTAGTGTTTCAAGTCGTTTTAGCGAAAGCGGGCGGCGCGATACAAGCCGAATCGGGCGGCGCGTCGGTACTCGATTTGGCGCTTGCCTACACGCCCGATGCCGCATACGCCAATTATTTGGATAAGTACAGCGAAGTAGCGCGTAGCATCTACCTCAAAACCGAGTGTTTAGACCTGCTTTATCCGCTTTGCTACGGCTTATTTTTCGCTTGTTTGCTTACCGCCGCTTGGCGCGGAACCAACTATTTATACTTGAATGTCGTACCGCTTATTGCGATTGTTTTCGATTATTTAGAAAATATTGGTGTATTTGCCTTACTTTTGTCCTATCCTACACATTTGCCTTTTATGGCGGCATGGGCAAGCGGTTTCGGCACTATAAAATGGGCATTAGCGGCAGCATCGCTTCTTTGTTTAGTAGTCGGCTTTGGCAAGAAAATAATTCGACGCTTTTAGACCATTCTTAAGTAGTAGCCTATAAATAAGTGCCTATTTTCCCCTGTAAAATAGGGTGTTTTGAGGCAATGATAAGCTTGTTTATTTTGACTTCGTCTAATTTTCGATTTACAGTAGACACTTAAATCATCAAAAATACACAAAAAATGAAAAAATACCTCTTTTTACTGATTGCAAATTTATCATTCGTATCTTATTCGTTTGCACAAAACCGCAAAATTGAGTTTACAACCGAAGATTTTAGCGGGGCATTAGCGAAAGCGGAAACCGAAAAAAAAATGGTTTTCATGGATTGCTACACGACTTGGTGCGGCCCGTGTAAACTGCTTTCGGCACAAATATTCACGCAAGACGCAGTTGCCGATTATTTTAACGCTCATTTTGTATCCGTAAAAATGGATATGGAAAAGGGTGAAGGCAAGGCTTTGCGCGATAAATACGGCATTAAAGCCTACCCTACCTTGCTGTTTATCAACCCTGACAGCGACGAAATGCACCGCACAATGGGTTTTATGCCCGCCGAAAAACTGATAGCGGAAGCGAAAAAAGCCAGCGACCCAAATTGGTGTTCAACTTGTATTGCCAAACGGCTGAAAAGCGGCGAAAAATCGCCCGAGCTACTGTTTATGTATTTTTTGCAACAGCGCGAAAACCAAGAATTGCGCATAGAGGAGACAGAATCGTTTTTCGCAGCCATAAACGATGCGGATTTTACGAGCAAACCGTTTTGGGGCTTAGTTTATAATTTTGTGGGCGGCGCAAGCACCATTTCGGGCAAACGATTGATGACTTTGCGCGACGATTTTAAACTGACGGTAACTAGCGACTCCTTAGAAACCAAAATCGCGATGATGCACGATTTGTATAATTACGCGCCGATGCCGAGCAATATGAGCGACGAAAAAGTGCGTACTCCACATTGGGAAACGGGTAGAAAATTGGCGGAAAGCCTGTATTTTAAAAATAAAAAAATAAAAGAAGACTTGTTAGATGTGTATGATATTGAGCTTTTGGGTACAAAAAACAACTGGATAGGTGTTTGTGAAGCGATAGAGCGCAATTTTAAAAGCGTTTTTATACCGCAAGATGCCGAACGACAATGGAATATGCGGTTGTGGCGCGTGCAAACCTCGGAAGCCCGCACCGAAGCCGAAGTCTTGATTTATATCGAAAAATGGGCGCAAGAAGCTTACGCCACCAAGCCTAACGATTTTTATAGTAATTATATTTTTGGGAAAACCCTAAAGCGCTGTGGCAAAAACGCCGAAGCGATTGTTCTCTTAGAACGCGCGTTGCAATTTGACCAAAAAGAAGCCTCGGAAACACAGGAAATTAAAACCATTTTAGGCAGTTTGAAACACGCCAATGACCAAGTAATTATGGGCTATAAACTAGAAAAAAATCAAGTAATTTTTGATTTTGACCCCAAACTTTACACAACCGCAAGCGGCACAAATGGCGGCTGGTCGACCCTCAAAGACCTGAATATTCAAACCGTAAACATAGCAGGCGACTTCAATGATTGGAAGCCCGACAATAATCAATGGAAAATGAAATTTAACAAACACACACAAACCTACCAGCTAGAGGTCGCTATTTCGGCTAGGAAACGCATGGAAAAAATAACAATCGCGCCCGACAAAATTCATATTTTTAAATTCGTTGTAAACGGTAATCAATGGGTAATGCCGACCGAAAAAACGAAAAATATCACCTTAGAGGCGGGTAAAGATTTCTCGTATTCTAATATGACCTTAGAGTTGGCAAAACCATAAATTATAAAACTTAATGGATATATCGCTAAAGCCCAGCTCGCCGAAACACTCGTATTTATTCGACAGGATTAAATGGATTGACTACTAAATTACAAAAAAACAAAAAAATCCCGATGATGCACACTTTTTTTAAAAACCTATCCGCAAAAACGGCAGCATTTGCCACCACACGCAACACGCTTATTTTATTTGCGCTTTGGTTAGTGTTTCAAGTCGTTTTAGCGAAAGCGGGCGGCGCGATACAAGCCGAATCGGGCG
>JBEEMU010000556.1:0-4518 GCA_041192485.1 Bacteroidota bacterium
CAATATTCCGTTGGGTTACGGATTAGGTAGTAGCGGCACAGTAGTAGCGGCAGTTTATCGCGATTTTTGCGAAAAAAATGATAAAAAAAACGGTGAAAAAAGCGGTAAAACCGAAACCGAAGACTTTGCCATGCTAAAAAATAAACTTGCGCAAATGGAATGTTTCTTTCACGGCGCAAGTAGCGGCATCGACCCACTTATTTGCTACACCAAGCAAGCCTTAGTCATTCACGCCGATAAAACCATCGAGATAGCCGCTGCTCACACCTCGTTAGACGGTTTTTGGTTGATAGACACGCAAAAACCGCGCAAAACCGAGCCTTTAGTGGCGCATTTCAAGCAACTTTGCCTCGACAAGGACTACCTGCACGAACTAACAAACGCCTATATCCCGCTAAACGAGCTTTGCATCGCCGCTTATTTAAAGCGAAATTCCGATTTATTACACCAATCTATTTTCGAACTTTCAGCCCTGCAATTAGTTTTTTTTAAAAATATGATTCCCGATTTCCTACTAACGTACTGGAACGAAGGGCTTACAAGCCAAAAATTTTGTTTGAAAATCTGCGGCGCAGGCGGCGGCGGCTTCATGCTGGCTTTCGCCAAAAACAAAACAGACCTTCCTTTGTTTCTACAAGAGCGAGTTGTACATTAAAAATCAGCGTTAAAAATCAGCGTTAAAAATCATAAATAAAATCATCACATAAAAAAATGTCATTACAAACCACCATCAATAGCGAACTCGTGACAGCGATGAAGGCACAAGATGCCGTTCGTTTGCGCGGATTACGCGCCATAAAAGCGGCTATTTTATTGGCGAATACGGCCGAAAACAGCAAAGAATTAGATGCGGATAGCGAAATAGCCTTATTGCAGCGACTTGTCAAACAGCGTCGCGATTCGCTCGACATCTTCACTACCCAAAACCGACCCGACCTTGCGGTAAGGGAAGAAGAAGAAATCGCCGTTATCGTAGAGTTTTTGCCGAAACAACTTAGCCGCGAGGAAGTAGCGGCGGCCGTTCACACAATCGTGGCAGAGATAGGAGCCAGTTCGATGAAAGATATGGGCAGAGTGATGGGAGCCGCTTCCAAACAACTTGCAGGCAAAACCGAAGGCAAACTCATTTCCGAAATCGTCAAAGAAGTCTTATCGGCATAAGAGAATATCGTTTTTATTCTCATCAAGATTGAATCCTATGGCTATTGACCTCATTTTTGTTGTTTTAACTTATGTTGCGGCGCATTTTGGCTTCAAACGCGGACTGATAGAGGCTGTCATCAACTTAGGTGGCTGGCTCTTAGCGGTCGTATTTGCTATCAAACTAACGCCGTGGGGAACGGCCGTTCTCAATTCGGTCTTAGGCTCCGATGGCTATTTCGTCACCGTCATTGCCGCCTTTGGCATTCTGGTTTTTTTATTTTTAAAAATCATCAATGCCATCGGGCGCGGCTTGGAAGGTACGCTGAAAATGGCGCATATCGACATCTTCAACGGACTCATGGGTTCCGTTTTTTACTGGTGTTTGTTTATGCTGGCCTACGGCGTTGCCCTACGCGCTATTGATAAATACGGATTATTGCCAACAACCCAAAAAAGCACTTCGCGGATATATTACCAGCTACTAACGCGCTACACCGACCAAGCCTCAAGCGCCGTTACCTACCTTATTCCGATAGGCGTAAGCGGCTTTTACCTCTTTTCCGACGGCGTTGATAGAGTGGATTCTACCTTACGAAAAACGATTCCGCCTTCCCAGATTCCGAGCTTCCATTTATACCCTTCGCAGCCGCTAACGCCGCCACCTGCGGTACATGATGACGGCGGAGGCTTACATTCGGTTTTCGATGTAGAGCCGCCGCCTGCTCGCCAACAACCGCGAAAATACCAACACGCGCAGTAGGAAAATAGGAAAGATAATCGAATAAAAAACACCTTAAAACCATGACGGTTATAAGGTGTTTTTATTTTACAAGCAATTTTTAATTTCTCATTTAAAATTACTCATGGTACGCACACTCTTGGCAGAGCTGCGACTTCTGTCGCGCCTCACAAAACAACTCTATTGAAGAATACTTAAAACAAGGGCGTACTGAAGTCCGCCAGCCAGAAACACGGCAGCCGTACATCGTTTGCACAAGGTGAGTTAATTAAACATAACAGGCATCACGAGCATCAAAATGTCTTCGCCTTCCACTTGGTCGATAGGGCGCAAAATACCAGCGCGGGTAGGTGACGACATTTCCAAGCGAATTTCGTCGCCTTCCAAAACGCCCAACATTTCTATTAAAAACTTAGCATTAAAGGCGATTTGCATGGGTTCGCCGTCAAAGCTACAGTTCAAATTTTCTTTTGCTTCATTCGCAAAATCCAAATCTTGCGCCGAAAGCGTCAAAACATCGGCAGTAAGCGACAAAACAACTTGATTCGTCGTTTTATTTGCATAAATATTGATGCGTTTGAGCGAACTTTGGAAAGTTGTACGCGCCAACGTCAGTACATTCGGGTTTTCGGTAGGAATAACCGCATTGTAGTCGGGGTAGCGAGCGTCTATCAAACGGCAAACCAAGCGGACATCGCCAAATTCAAAAAAGGCGTTCGCTTTATTAAACGATACCGAAATAGATGCGCTTGCAGGAATCGTTCCTTTCAATAAATTCAAGGCTTTTTTAGGCACGATAAACGATGTATTCACCTCGCTTTCTACCTCGCCTTCTGCCGTATAGCGCACCAATTTATGCGCATCGGTTGCCACGAATGTGACCTTATTAAAGTCGACTTGGAAAAATACGCCCGTCATTGCGGGGCGCAATTCGTCGCTCGAGGTAGCAAATAATGTTTTCGCTATTGCTTGTTGCAAGGTTGCGCCCACAATTTTGACCGTATCAACGCCTTCCGAAGCGGGAATTTGCGGGTAATCGCTGCCGTTTTCGCCTGCCAATTTATAGTTGCCATAAGCCGAAGTAATGCTTACCGCAAAATTGTCATTGTCAATATCGAACGTGATAGGTTGTTCGGGCAGGGCTTTTAGCGTATCCAATAATGTTTTTGCTGGTATAGCTACAGCTCCGTCGCCACTCGATTGCACATCGAGCGAAGTCGTAATAGAAGTATCGAGGTCGCTACCCGCAATATGCAAACGGTTGGCTGTTAAAGTAAACAGAAAGCCCTCCAAAATTGGCAAAACGGGGTTATTGTTGATAGCTCCGTTCACAAGTAGAAGCTGTTTGAGTAAGTCGGCTGACGAAACGCTGAATTTCATTTTAAATTAGAATAACGTATGAAAAGATTTTTATAATGCCGCAAAGGTACAAATTGTTTCGATATTAAAACGTATTTTTCGATTTTTTTTGTGTTTGATTTTAAAAAATGAACTACCTTTGTGAGTATTTTGTCCATACAGAAAATAAATTGAGCGTTTGGGTTTATAAATCGATGGAAAAAATACTTGCTTATATGTTTTAATCTATCGCCCGAATGGGAATAATATGGTTCGAGAAAGAACCGCTAAAATCTAAAAAATTTAAAATCTAAAAAATTTAAAATCTTAAAATTTAAAATCTTAAAATTTAAAAATGGCTCTCGACCGCAATGGCATGGCGCGACGCATCGCGCAAGAACTTTCTGACGGCTACTACGTCAATCTCGGCATCGGTATTCCTACCCTCGTTGCCAACTATATTCCCGAAGGCATGGACGTTTTCTTACAGTCGGAGAATGGCTTGCTCGGTATGGGGCCGTTCCCGTTTGAGGGCGAAGAAGATGCCGATCTTATCAATGCGGGCAAGCAAACCGTCACGATGTTGGCGGGAGCTTCGCTATTCAGCAGCAGCGAAAGTTTTGAAATGATACGCGGCGGACACGTCGATTTGACCGTGCTTGGTGCCATGGAACTCGCGCAAAACGGCGATATTGCCAACTGGAAAATACCAGGCAAAATGGTGAAGGGCATGGGCGGTGCGATGGATTTGGTGGCCGCAGCACGCAATATTATTGTGGTGATGCAACACACCGACAAAGCGGGCAATTCAAAACTGTTGCCCGAATGTTCGTTGCCTCTTACTGGGAAAGCCTGCATCAAGCGCGTTTGCACCGATTTAGGCTTTTTTGAAATAAAAGACGGCGCATTTCACCTCGTAGAGCGTGCGCCAGGCGTAAGTTTGGAAGAAATAAAGGCTAAAACTGCGGGGAAATTGGTTGCTGCCGACGATGCGCCCGAAATGCGTATTTGAATTGTTGAGTCGTTGAGTCGTTGAATTAGGTTTAAAACTAAAGTCTAACAGCCAGAAATGCACCTGCCGCACATCGTGTGAGGCGAGTAAGTAGTAGTAGTAGTATATAAATAATTGCCCACTTAAACCCTGTAAAAGAGGGCGTTTTGGGGGAATGATAACCGTGTTTATTTTGCTGTAGGCACTCAATTGCACGAACCATTTTAATATCTATCAAAATTGAATCCAATAGAACACATTGGTCGCTATGTAAGTTTGCTTGGCAGCTGCTTCACGCGACCCGAGA
>JBEEMU010000557.1:0-3583 GCA_041192485.1 Bacteroidota bacterium
GCAATGAAATTCAGGTGGCGCAAATCGCGAACCCGAACAAAGCGAAAGCTAGTTTGTATGATTACGGAGTGCATATCCCGATGATTATTGCGGGGCCTGCGGTAGTTAGTCCGCATCGCACAACCGACGCACTCGTTTCTACGCCCGATATATTTGCGACTATCGCCGAATTAAGCGGTTTCAGCAATTGGCGCGCGCGCATTCCTGTGGGTACGGTCATTGATAGCAAAAGTTTCCTACCACTTATCGCCAATCAATCGGTAGCTATTCGCACTTGGACGTTTACCGACCAGTTTAATGTGCCTACTATTCCTGCCGATGGCAAAACTATTCGCAACGCCGATTATCACCTAATTCGCCTGGACACAGGCGGCGAACTGCTTTTTAATCAAAGCACCGACCCCGAAGAAAACATCGATTTACTTACGCACAATCCGACGGCAAACGACATCGCAAATTATCATTTTTTATGCGATAGTCTAAATGTTTTGATGGGAACAAGCAGCTGTCAAACACTTGCGACAAACGGAGTGGCGGTTGCTAATAAGATGCTTGTTTTCCCCAATCCAGCGTCCGATTACTTGCAAATAGAAACCGATTTAGACGTGCAAAGCCTTCGCTTAACTAATTTGCTTGGCGAGGAAGTGGCTGCCGCAAGCCTCCCGCCAAAAATGCAGCTATCTTCCTTGCCTAACGGCGTTTACTATTTGCATATTTTAGCAAGAAATAAGCAAGAAATTCATCGAAAAGTGATGATTTTTAGATAGATGCTGCTTAGGAATGGGTAAAAGATAACTTGCCTGGGATAAGAAACGTGTGAAAGAGAACTTGGATAGGGTTAAAATTTTCGATTTGCCGCAGGCGCTTACAATGAAAACATTTTCAAAAAAAACTTATTTACCGCTGTTTATTTGCCTTTTTGGGGTGCTGTCATGCACCAACCAGTCGTGTAAAAATTCGCTGTTTCCACCTAAAAACGTGTGGCAATTTGAAACGGTAACGCTTGCGGATACGAGCAGTATTCCGCGCACCTTGGTTCGATATGCCGATGATAAAACCGTTCATACCTTAGACACCTTTTGCGGCACCTTTGCGGCTTTACCGCGCTATTTGAACCGCGAAGACCTGCCCGATAGTGTGGTTGCGGTGTGCAAAGGGCAGTGGCTTGGCGCACCGAAATGGCTTTGCGCGGCGCAGAAAAACGGGGCAACGGTTTTTTACGAAGCCGATGAAGACAATGGCTATTATAATGACGATGATAATGAATTGCCCTTAACCTTTAAATTGCTCCAACGGCGGTAAGGAATGTAGAAATAAGCGGCAACAAAGAACACTTATCTCCTTAGTTTAACGAGTCGAACAACGGCTTTATTTCCTTTTACGGAGTCTGAAATATTCATTGCGCTTCCCATGAAATAGATTGGTTTGGCATCGGGTAGTATTTTTTTGGCGCGAGCAAGCGGAAGCAGGCGGCGATTTTTTTTATTATTTAAAACCTTGTTCAAGCTATCTATATTCAACGCATTTTTACCAAGAATAACGGTCATATAGCTGTATTTGCGCAATTCGCGCCCCGTTAAGGCTCGGTCAGACGGAAATAAACGCCGTCCCGACAAGCCTAAATAAGGCGAATGATGCTCTTTATTATTCGGAAATAAGACAAGGCTGCGCTTTCCGCGCTGCGCAAGGATATACAAATAACAGTCAAACTCGTTTTTTACTGCCAAACGCACCAAGGCTTTGCGCTTTGCGCGTTCGTTTTTAAGTTTATTTTTATAAAAATAAATCACCTCATTATTGATACCCACAGGACGGTTGGTTTTGCTATCATATACCGATAAGTTGATGTGCAAAAAATCCTCTTTGCTCTTTTTTTCTAGCGGCTCTATGGCATAGGCTTCTTTGCAAATTTTAAAAAAGTCGTTGTAGCCCACCCAAACGAAGCCTTTATCAGCCCAGTCTTCGCCCCAAGAGTTCATGACGCGGAAGCAGCCGCCCGCCAGCGTGTCGTTATAGCCTATCACGCACATTGCGTGGCCGCCTTTATAAACGTCTTCTTTCGGCAGCCGCCAAATAGCGGTGTCGCAGTTCTCAAAACTCTCCATCACCAACACGCCGATAATCACGGGTGCGCCCTTTGATAAGCATTGTTTTATAGCCACCGTATCTATCGTCACATCGTTTTCACTTTTAGTCAGGCGGCTAAATCCCGCAATTTTATAGCTTTCTGCTCGCTTTTTTTGTTCGGCAGTCGGCACTTTGTCGCAGGTTTCGGGGTCGTAGGGGAACTCGTCTAACGACAGCAATCCACCGTCGTGCAGTGTGCGCAAAGCATCGGGTACATGGGAGCCTACACAGTCGGGCAGGTGAATTTGATTGTATAAGAAGGCGGGGCTGAACGCCAAGCTATTCGGCGATTTACCCGTTGCCTGCGCCTCTAAAATAGTGCGAGCAGCATAGGCCGACGACCAGCCAACACACGAGTTTTGGTCGCCTTGGTCTAAGCGCGACGGGCAAAATTCCTCCAAACTTACGGCAATCGGGAGTCGCTCTACCACCGTGTCTAATTTTTGAAAAACAGCCACTTTCTTAAACAGCTCTTTTTTCATCTCAAATCCGCGCTTTTTGAGCGAAACGGGGTTTTTAATGGCACGATAAACGATAATGCCTATAATGAGAAGCAGAACTGCACTGGCTATATATAATACTCTTTTGTTCATGTAGAAATTCGCGATTATTTATACGCTACTATTTTATTTATGCTATATCTTTGCGGCGTGGTTAATATGGCTGATAAATTGACATTTTTGGACGAGCGACAAGGTAGGGCATTTATTTCATAAGGAGGGAAAGGGAAATGAAATTTCTCTCTCTTTTTTAAAAAAATGACTGAATAATGACTATTTTTCAAAATTGTATTTAACACTTGCATTTAAGGTATAATAACTTTCCATTTCCGACAGATGTAACG
Source organism: Bacteroidota bacterium (assembly GCA_041192485.1). Classification (GTDB taxonomy): domain Bacteria; phylum Bacteroidota; class Bacteroidia; order Chitinophagales; family Saprospiraceae; genus JBEEMU01. The sequence goes on from JBEEMU010000557.1 coordinate 2,972, forward strand.
GCAGCAAAACGGGCAAAAGTGAGCAGTTTGGCGCAAGCCGTATTAGACGTGCGAGCGAAATATCAGAAAGGTGAGGTAACGATAGCAGGCGAAATAGGCTTCGGCGAAGGCTACACAACTGCCTCGCTCGCCGACCTCTATCACGCGCTCACGATGCCGCAAGACTTGCTAAAAGCGCACCTCGCCTGACACCCTTACATATTCCCTGATATTGCTATAAGAGCTACTAAACTGCTCCTTGCGAATAAGCAAAAACGCCTGCACTGCGCTAAAAAGCGAGCCGCAGGCGTTTTATATCCTTTCAACGTTTTTTCTTTCTTAGCCTAAACCGCAGGTATCATTTCTATCAAAATGGCACTTGCGCCGCCGCCGCCGTTGCAAATAGAAGCCATGCCGCGCTTGCCGCCTTTTTGTGCTAAAACAGAAAGAAGTGTGACTACTATACGGCAGCCCGATGCCCCGATAGGGTGTCCGAGCGCGACTGCGCCACCAAATTGATTTACTTTTGCAGCATCTAAATTGAGTTCTTTGCTGTTCGCAACCGCAACAACCGCAAAGGCTTCATTGATTTCAAACGCATCGATAGCGTTTAGGCTTATATTTGCTTTCTTG